>CAIOHN010000274.1 GCA_903858105.1 uncultured Pseudomonadota bacterium
ACCAACGAAACCTTCTGGTTTAGAGATGAACGGCAGTTTGCCGAACTTAAAGACAAGGTACTGCCGGAACTGCTGAATAATAAATCCGGCGGCATCAGAATTTGGTCAGCCGCCTGCTCATCTGGACAAGAACCCTATTCAATCAGTATCTGTGCCTTGGAAGCCCTGCAAGCTATCGCCAAAAACCGCTCGCTGCAAATAATTGGCACCGATATTTCCGAAGCCATTTTGCAAGAAGCCAAGCAAGCGGTTTATTCCGAAGCAGCCTTGGCCAGAGGGCTTGATAACGCCACCAAAGCCCGCTATTTTCGCAAAGACTACGATGGCTATGCGCTCAACGCCGATGTCTGCCAGTTAGTGCGTTTTCAACAATTCAATCTACTTAAATCGTTCACAGCCTTGGGCCGTTTTGATTTGATCTTTTGCCGCAACGTGCTTATCTATTTTTCAGAACCGGTCAAGCGCGACATTCTCACCCGCATGGCCGACTGCCTGGAGCCCGGCGGCTATTTATTTTTAAGTAGCACCGAAGCCATGCCGCCAGGTATAGACAATCTTGAGTTGGTTCGATCAGGTTCGACCAGCTATTTTAAAAAAATCGCGTAAGCTGCTTGCCGGTTAATTGACGACTTGCGACATCGGCAAATTTTTGCCGGGTCAGCTAAAAAAACTTTTTTTTGACACGCCTCCCATCCCACAATCCGCTATACCCATGAAATAAAAGCATATTTATTTCATGGCATGCTTACTGCTTTAATGTTAAAAAATACATTAGGTGGCAAAAATGGCAATTAATTTTGACAGAGCCTTGAGCATACATCCGCAAGCTTTGGCTTTGCGCGAAAAACGTAGCGAGATACTGGCTTCAAATCTGGCCAACGCGGACACCCCAGACTACAAAGCCCGTGACCTGGATTTTAAAACCGTATTCCAGAACTCCCTCGCCGGTGGCGGAACGGAATTAAAACGCAGCCAACAAGGACATATGCCCAGCTCAAACAGCATGTTGGGTGCGGATTTACTCTACCGCAACCCGCAACAGGCGTCGCTGGATGGTAACACCGTCGAATCGCATATCGAGCAAGCCAAGTACGCCGAAAACGCGGTGCAATACCAAGCCAGTTTGCGCTTTATTAACGATGATTTTTCAGGGCTGATGACAGCCATTAGAGGAGATTAATCATGTCTTCATTTCGCATTTTCGACGTTGCCGGCAGTGGCATGAATGCTCAAAACCTGCGACTTAATCTGGTAGCCAGCAATATCTCCAACGCCAACAGCGTCAGCAGCAGCATCGACCAAGTCTATAAGTCCAGACAACCCGTGTTCGCGGCCGAACTGAAAAATATCATGAACCAAAATAACGCTGCCAGTGGCGTCAATGTCAAAGGCGTGGTGGAAGATCAGGCACCACCGATTATGGAATATGCGCCCAATCACCCGCTGGCCGATGCCACTGGTTACATCTACAAACCCAACGTCAACACCGTTGAAGAAATGGCCAATATGATGTCCGCCACTCGTTCCTATGAAAACAATGTAGAGGTGTTGAACACCGCTAAAAACCTGATGTTACAAACCCTGAAAATGGGACGTTGAGGCTCTTATGACTAGCGCAATAGACACTTTTAACAGCCTGGGATTAGCCACTACCGGCTCTAGCACCAGCAAACCCACCCAAAAGCAAACCCTGGGGCAAGATCAGTTTCTCAAACTGCTGACCACGCAAATGACTCACCAAGACCCCATGAAACCCATGGATAACGGCGAGTTTCTCGGACAAATGGCCCAGTTTAGTACGGTGTCCGGCATTCAGGATTTGCAGGCATCGTTTAAAGACTTTGCCAGCTCGCTAAGCTCGGATCAAGCCTTGCAAGCTGCTGGTCTGGTTGGCCGACATGTGTCGGCTCCCGCCAGCGAAGCCTTGCTGGGCGCAGGCGGTAGCGTCTCGGGTGATTTTGAAATGCCTAGTAGCTCTTCCGATGTCAGTGTCAAGATCATCGACCCGCAAACCGGCGCCACTATTCAAACGATTGATCTAGGTGCGCAATCAGCTGGCACGACCAATTTTAACTGGGACGGCAAGGACAGCAATGGAAACTTGGCAAATCCAGGCGTGTACAAAATTCAGGCAGCGGCGAACATTGAGGGGGTCAATACCGTATTGGCGACCAATATCAACGCGTTGGTAAAAAGCGTCACCATGGGTAGCGGCAGCGCCAGCGGTCTGCAAGTCAACCTTGATGGCGTTGGCACGGTTAAATTCAGTCAAATTAAACAAATCTTGTAGGAGAAGTCATCATGCCATTTACAACAGCATTAAGCGGCTTAAACGCTGCATCAAACAACCTGGCGGTGACTGGCAACAACATCGCCAACGCCAATACTGTGGGTTTTAAAAAATCCCGCTCAGAATTTGCCGACGTTTACGCATCCAGCTTGGGCGGGGTCAGTAATACCACTGCCGGCGCAGGCGTAAAGGTAGCCAACGTTGCCCAACAATTTAACCAGGGCAATTTACAATTTACCGACAATAATCTGGATTTGGCGATCAGCGGCGAAGGTTTTTTTACTATGGCCAAAAGCCCCAGTGAAACCAATGACCGATCTTATACGCGTTCCGGCGAGTTTAAATTAAACAAAGACGGCTATCTGGTAAACAATCAGGGCAAAGCACTACTGGTTTATATGCCAAACGGCACTCAAGTATCCAGCGGCTTTAGTACCGGGGTCACCCAACCAGTACAAATCAACACGCTGACGGGCTTACCTTCTGCAACAGATACTGTAAACATGCAGTTAAATCTGAATGCCCAAGATGATTTCACACCGGGCACGCTAGCTTTTGATCCTGCAGATAGCAATTCCTACAACTCACAAACTTCGGCTACGATCTACGACACACTTGGCTCACCACATATTCTGACCACTTATTTCGTTAAGGGCGATCCAACTGCCGCTGCAGCTGGTACATCAGAATGGCTGGTGTATCACTACATGAGCGAGCCAGCAACACCCGATACCAAAACTGCAGTTAATGTGACTGGCGGCCCCACAGGAACAGCCTCAGGCGTAGGCGGCACACCTGCAAAACTAACCTTTGACTCTGGTGGCAAACTCATTACGCCACTCGACGGCAAGTTTGCTTTAGGTAGCTATGCCATTGTCCCGCCTACCGGTGCTGCAGACATTACTGTCAACACCATGAATTTCTTCGGCACGACCCAGGTGCAACAAAAATTCAGTGTCAACGGCATGACGCAAAACGGCTTGCCGGCCGGACGTTTGACAGGTATTGATATCGATAACGACGGCGTCATATTTGCCCGTTTCAGCAACGGCGGATCGCAGACCATGGGTAAAGTCGCGCTAACCCGCTTTGCCAACAACAATGGCTTAGCCAAACTGGGCGATACCGCCTGGGGCCAAAGCGCCAATTCCGGCGAGCCAATTCCAGGCCAAGCCGGAGCCAATAACTTTGGGTCAATACAGGCTGGTGCTTTGGAAAGTTCCAACGTCGATCTGTCAGCACAATTGGTGAATCTGATCGTCGCGCAACAGTCTTATCAAGCCAACGCGCAGACCATCACCACCGAGAATTCCATCATGCAGACCATTCTTCAAATTAGATAACTAATGGAGAGCAGCAATGGACCGTAGCCTATACATTGCCATGAACGGCGCCAAGCAGACCTTGCTGGCGCAAACGGCCAACGCCAATAATCTGGCGAATAGCCAGACCACGGGCTTTAAGGCGGATTTCGAGCAATTTCGTTCCATGCCTGCGTTTGGACCTGGCTACCCTACTCGGGTTTATGCCATGTCCGAACGTCCTGGCACCGATATGTCGAACGGCGGCATCCAAACCACTGGCCGCGACCTTGATGTTGCCGTCAATGGCAAAGGCTGGATCGCCGTGCGCAATACCGACGGTCAGGAGGCGTATTCCCGAGCTGGCGACCTGAAAGTCACCCCGGAAGGCCTGCTGCAAAACGGGGCCGGTCTATCGATACTGGGTGAAGGCGGTCAACCCATCACCATTCCACCCGCGCAGAAAATGGAAATCGGCACCGATGGCACCATCTCCATTGTGCCGCAAGGCGTCAACGCCACCAATAGCGTAATCGTCGATCGTATTAAACTGGTCAATCCAGAGCCCGCCGACCTGGAAAAGCGCGAAGACGGTTTGATGCATGCCAAACAAGGTGGCGTTATTCCGGCGGATGCCAACGTCAACCTGATTCAAGGCTCGCTGGAATCCAGTAACGTCAACGCCTTGTCGGCTATGGTGGAAATGATAGAGCTGTCCAGAAACTTTGAGTTGCAATCTAAAGTCATGAAAAATATCGACGACGTTTCCGGCTCTACTGCCAAATTAATGCAAATGGCATAAATACTGCTTAACTCCTGATAAGACAAAAAATTGTCATCAGGAGGCAGTCATGACAGAAAGAGCATTATGGGTAGCAAAATCCGGTTTGGACGCCCAACAAACCCGCATGGCGGTTATTTCCAACAACCTGGCCAACGTCAACACCACCGGCTTTAAAAAAGCCAGACCAATCTTCGCCGACCTGATGTATCAAAACATTCGTCAGGCAGGCGCGCAATCCACCCAAAACACCCAGCTACCAACGGGTTTGCAATTGGGCACGGGTGTTAGAACCGTCGCCACTGAAAAACTCCACACCCAAGGCAATATTCTGCAAACCGGCAATTCCCTGGACATGGCTGTCAGCGGCCGCGGGTTTTTACAGATTTTAATGCCCAACGGCGACATCAATTACACCCGCGACGGTTCGTTCAAAATGGACTCCACCGGTCAGGTAGTCACCTCCAACGGCATGCCCTTGGAACCCGCCATTACGGTACCTCAGGACGCGCTTAGCGTCACGATTGGTCAGGATGGCACAGTATCCGTCACCCAACCTGGCTCAGCAGCCGCGAACCAGATCGGTCAAATCCAGGTGGCTGATTTTGTGAATACAGCGGGCTTGGAGCCAATCGGCGACAACCTTTTTAGAGAAACCGTTGCTAGCGGTGCACCCATTATCGGCGCCCCTGGCGAGAACGAACTAGGCAGCTTGATTCAAGGCTCGTTGGAAACCTCCAACGTCAACGTGGTGGAAGAGCTGGTGAACATGATCGAAACCCAGCGCGCCTACGAGATGAACTCCAAAGCCATCTCCACTACCGACCAAATGCTGTCCTTCGTCACGCAACAACTTTAATTCAGGACAAGGCTCATGAACAGATATACGCAAGTTAAGCGGCAAGCAGGCGGCAAAATTTTGCTGGTGGCGGCAATCGCGCTACTACTGGCCGGCTGCGACACCTTGCCGAAACGCGACCCCGACTTTGCCCCGGTACAACCAGCCGATTTGCGTCCGCCGCAACAAAGCAACGGCGCAATTTATCAGGCTGGCTATGACATGCGCTTATTTGAAGATCATGCCGCACGTCGAGTTGGCGATATTTTGACGGTGACCTTTGATGAAAACACCTCGGCCACCAAACAAGCTAACTCCAAAGCCAGCAAAAACTCCGACATCACCGCATCCGGTAGCGCACCGACCATTTTTGGCTTAGCCAGTTCGGCCTTGCTGGGACATGACTTGGCCACCTCGGCGGCCTACAGTATGGATCGTAGCTCTGAGGGCAAAGGCGACGCCAGGCAAAGTAATAAACTGTCCGGCGGCATCAGTGTCACCGTCGTGGATGTGCTACCCAACGGCAATCTGAGGGTACGCGGCGAAAAACGTGTCACCCTCAATGATGGCAGTGAATACATTCGCCTGTCCGGCATCGTCCGCCCAATAGACATCAATGTCGCCAACACACTCTCTTCCAGCAAGGTCGCCGATGCCACCATTATGTATACCGGCGACGGCGCTTTGGCTGACACCAACAAACCTGGCTGGATCTCGCGGATTCTTTCTAGCCCGCTGTTTCCTTTCTAGCCAAGGCACTGGAGAAATCACATGTTTAAAATACTTATCCTTGCCATGCTGCTGTTTGCAAATATCGCCCAGGCTGAACGCATCAAAGACGTCGCCTCCATCGCTGGCGTCAGATCAAATCAGTTAGTAGGCTACGGTTTGGTAACCGGTCTGGACAAAACCGGTGACAAAACTAAATTTACCGGCCAAAGTTTGCGCAGCATGATGGGCAAGTTGGGCCTGACCTTGCCACCTGATACCGACCCCAAATCCAAAAACGTGGCGCTGGTGAGCATACATGCTGACCTGCCTGCATTTGCCAAACCTGGTCAAAAAATTGACGTCACCGTTTCGTCCATCGGCGATGCTAAAAGTCTGCGCGGTGGTTCCTTATTGATGAGTCCCTTGCGCGGCGCAGATGGCAATGTCTATGCAGTAGCCCAAGGCAATCTGGTGGTTGGCGGTTTGAGTGCGGGCGGCCAGGACGGCTCTAAAATTACGGTGAATAATCCGTTGGTGGGCCGCGTACCTAACGGCGCAACCGTGGAACGCATAGTACCCAACTCATTCGATCAAAGCGCCGATTTAGTGTTTAACTTGAATTCATCCGATTTCACCACCGCCCAACGCATGGCGGACTCTATCAATAAATCCCTGGGCGCTGAAACTGCACAAGCCGTCGATGCCACCTCGGTCAGTGTCAGAGCACCTGTCAACCCCGCGCAGCGAGTGGGTTTTGCCTCGGTAGTCGAGAATCTGGAACTGTCCCCCGACGACGCGCCGGCCAAAGTAATTGTTAATTCTAGAACCGGTACGGTGGTTATCAACAGCAAAGTCAGAGTGCAACCGGCAGCGGTTTCTCATGGCAGCCTGACGGTGACCATCAATGAAAACCCACAAGTCAGCCAGCCTAACCCTTTGTCAGGCGGCAGCACAGTGGTTACACCGCAATCGAATGTGTCAGTTAAAGAAGATAAAAATCATATGTTTGTGTTCAACCCCGGCGTATCGCTGGACGAAATCGTCCAGGCAGTCAACGGCGTTGGTGCCGGCCCCAGTGACTTGGTGGCCATTTTAGAAGCTTTGAAATCCGCTGGCGCCCTGAGAGCCGAGCTGATAGTGATTTAACAAAGCCTAAAAATAATCGATTGAAGATTTATTGGAGATTCCCATGTTAAACGTAGACAGCGCATCGGTTTATACCGACTTCAATGGCCTGGCGAAACTTAAACAAGGCGCTCGCGAGCAAACCCCCGAAGCGATCAAGGAAGTTGCCAAGCAATTTGAGTCGGTGTTTTTAAGCATGATCATGAAAAACATGCGTCAGGCCAAATTGGCAGATGGCATTTTAGACAGCCAGCAAACCCAGTTTTATCGCGACATGTACGACCAACAGATGTCCGTGCATCTGGCCGGAAAACCCGGCATCGGTTTTGCGGATTTAATTGCAAAACAACTATCGCCCAAGCAAGCCGAGAGCGATGAAAAAGACGAGAAAGACGACAAACTGACAGCGAGCGACTTCTTGAATCGAGCAGCCGGTACTGGCGCCAGCAGCAGTGTTGATAAACCGCAAACCGTGCGCGGAGTCGATGACACCGCCGCCGACAAGCCCCTGGAAGCCTCTGGATTAAACAGCCTGGAACGCAGTCTGGCCCGTCTGGAGCGCAGCCAGCAAAACTTGGCAGGTCAATGGCAAACCTTGGACGACAAGATTCAGAACAACCCCGATCAGCCACTAACATCCAAGCAGGACTTTGTTAACCAGTTATTGCCGCATGCCCAACAAGCCGCGCAAGCGCTGGGCGTTGATCCCAATATGCTGCTGGCACAAGCGGCGCTGGAAACTGGCTGGGGACAATCAATGGTTAAAAATGGTCAAGGCGATAACAGCTTTAACTTATTTAACATCAAAGCCGATAAATCCTGGCAAGGCAAACAAGCCAAAACGATGACAGTAGAATTCGACGGCAGCGTCGCCAGAAAAGAAATGGCGGGTTTCCGCAGCTACGATTCGTACAAACAGAGTTTCGACGATTACGTGAATTTTATTAAAACCAATCCGCGCTACAGCGAAGCGCTGAAAAAAGCCGGCAATGCCGGACAATATTTGCACGAGTTGCAACAAGCCGGTTATGCCACCGATCCGCGTTATGCCGAAAAAGTCATGACGATCTATCGCAGTCAAACTGCCGAGCAGTTAGCGGCGTTGAAAAATACCGGTTAGGAGACTGTCATGAGCATGGGTATTTTAGGGACGGCATTATCAGGACTGACTGCATTCCAGCGTTCGCTGGAAACCACCAGCAACAATATCAGCAACGCCAATACCGAAGGCTACAGTCGGCAACGGGTAGAACTGGAGACTCGCCCTGAGCAATTTACCGGCGCTGGCTATTTGGGTAACGGCGTGGATGTCGCCAATATTACCCGCAGCTATGACCAATTCCTCAGCGCGCAAGTGCGTTCCAGCACCTCAACTTTCAATGAGATTGACAGTTTCCATAAGCTGTCGGCACAAATCGACAACCTCACAGCCGACGAAACCACTGGTTTGGCGCCGGCTATGAAAAGCTTTTTTGATGCGACCAATGCTGTCGCCAATGATCCAGGCTCGATTACCGCCCGGCAGGTCATGCTGAGCGAAGGCGAATCCCTTGCGAATAACTTTAATACCATGAGCAGCCGCTTTGGCGACATGCGTAATCAGGTTAACGGCAATTTGGCTAACAGCATTCAGGAAGTCAACGGCTATGCCAAAACACTCGCGGATCTGAACGTCAAGATAGTTTCGGATATAGGCCGCACCTCCGGCAGACAATTACCCAACGAGTTGCTCGATCAACGCGACCTGATACTGACCAAGCTCGCTGAAAAAACCGATGTGTCTTTCGTCAATCAATCCGACGGCTCGATTAATGTGTTCATAGGCACCGGTCAAGCGCTGGTGCTGGGGGCTTATGCCTCTACACTGGCAATCCAGGGCGCGGCGGACGATGTTAATCATAAACAAATCATGCTCAACGGCCAGGACGTTACCAACCAGATGTCTGGCGGCGACATAAACGGCAATCTGCGCTTTCGGGATCAAGTACTGGAACCGGCTCAGCAACAGCTGGATTTACTTGCTACAGGACTAAGCACTGAGTTTAACGCCCTACACGCTGCCGGTTTTAATCTGAACGACAATAACAATGTAGCGTTTTTTAATCTGGGCTCGCCAGGCGTGCAAGTCGCATCACATGCCAGCGACGTTAATTTACAGACCACCGCCAACTATGTGGCACCAAGCGCCGCAAATGTTTTAGGCGCGTCCTATCGAGTGGACGTTACAGATGGGGTGCCGACCTTTAGCCTGACCAATTTAAGTACCAATACCACCACAACTGGCCTGACAGACTTAAGCCCGTATGGTTTTAACTTAAACTTTAGCGCCGGCGCAGTTAACGCTGGCGATTATTTTAAAATCATTCCCAATGTTAATGCCGCTGGCAATATCAAAGTAGCTATCAGCAACGCCCGTGAAATTGCGGCAGCGGGTGCGGTCAACGAACCTGGAAACAACACGGTTGCCCTGCAATTGGCAAAACTGGAATCGCAAACCACGATGTTTAATGGTAAATCCAGCTTTACCCAAGCCTATGGACAACTGGTAGCGGATGTTGGCTCGCAAACGCATTCAGCAGCAGTTGGCAGAACAGCGCAGGATACTCTGCTAAAACAAGCGACTGGCGCTAAAGAGAACTTATCCGGCGTTAATCTGGATGAAGAAGCCGCCAATCTGATTAAATTTCAAAACTCGTATCAGGCTGCCGCTAAAGCAGTATCAGTGGCAAATTCGCTATTCGACACCCTGATCGGGGCATTTCGCTAGGAGATAATCATGCGTATTTCAACTTCATGGAATAATCAACTCGGCGTCAATGCCATGCTGGATCAGCAAGCAAAACTTAATGATACGCAGCTAAAACTATCGTCCGGAAAAAAATATTTAAACCCCGCCGAAAATCCGGTCGCCGCCACCAATCTGGTGGATTTGCAGCAAAACATCAAGGAACACCAGCAATTTCAAGTCAATATCGGAGCTGCAAGGCAAAGGCTTAGCCTGGAAGATTCTGTGTTAAGCAATGCCACCGATGTTTTGCACAAAATACGCGAATTGACGATACAAGGCTTGAACGACTCAAATAATGCCACCAACCGCAAGCAAATAGCGCTGGAAATCGATCAGTTGAATCAGCATTTGGTAACCCTCGCCAATACCCAAAATGCAAACGGCGAGTACATTTTTGCCGGCTTCAAAAACGCGCAACCGCCGTTTAGCAATACCGAGCCTTATAGCTACCAAGGCGACGCCAATCACCGTGACATAGCGATTGGCCCTGACAACAGAAAAGTGACCGATGGCGATCCTGGCGAGGCAGTGTTCGGCAGCATCGACCCGCTTGCACCGCCAGTAGCTCCAGGCAGCAACCCCGATCTGAATATATTTCAGGCGGTAGCGCAATTATCCAGCGATCTAAAAGCCAACACCCCCAACAAAAATTCGCTGACTGATCTGGATAACATGCTGACGCGCTTTGACACCACCAGAGCATCAACCGGCGCACGCTTAAAAGCGCTGGATAATCAGGAAAGCCTGAATGCCGACTATATTCTTGCCAATAAAAGCACTGCGTCAGAAATTGGCGATCTGGATTATGCCGATGCCTTGAGCAAATTCAATCTGCAAAACGTAGCACTGCAAGCCGCGCAGCAGTCGTTCGCCAAGGTGCAAAATTTGTCTTTGTTTAATTACATCAATTAGGATTTTGATATTGCCAATAAGGCTTATTTAGCCATTTGCGCCACTTCTAACAGCGGTGGCTGAAAGTTAAAGCCAAAATGCTTGGGGTCTTCGCCTATCACCGCCGCGGAGACGATGTAAAACACATAATCGTAGGTTTCGGCGGGGATTTCGTATTGTTGTATAAATTTCCAGAAGTTGCGGTCGCGCGGATTGTCGGGCATTTTCTCGACCATGCTCCGCACTTTGTTGTGTCCGTAGTTATAGCTTGCCATCACCAGTAAGCCCGAGGCTTGGGCCTGCTTGCCATAAATATACTTAAGATATTTAGCACCCGCCTGGGTCGCGAGGGCAAAGTTAAACCGGCTGTCCTGTTCGTCATATTCTCTGGCATTGGCCAGCGGCCCCGGCACCAGCCCATACTCCTGACCGGTGGTGGCTAAAAACTGCCAGGCGCCTTTTGCAATGCCAAATCGAGTCTCCGGGCCAACCGCCTTGTTATCGTAATTGCTTTCCTGCAGCGGCAGGTACATGAAATACGCCGGCAAGCCTTCTTTTTCCAATGCTGCCAATACCAGGGGCGCGTATTGATTATCCTGCAGATTTTTGATGGCTAACTGCATTCTGGAAGAGTCCTGCCAATACTTGATATATTTTTTTACCTGCAAAATAAAGTCTTCTGGCACCTCCAGTTCACTCTCGCCAAAGCCTCTGGAAACACGGGTGATCAGTTCGCGTTCGTATTGCTCGTCGGTCGGAAAGCTAAGGCGTAGAAAATTGATTTTCTCCAAATACTGCTGATACTTGGCTTTCATTAGCTGTAACTTTTGCCTTTCCTGCGCCAGTCGCTGCTTTTCTTCCTGGATTTTGGCCTGTTCAGCTTTGATACGCTCCTGCGAAACCCGAAATTTTTCGTCTTTAACGTCATCAAACACTTTGGCTAAAGACTCAACGTTTTCTTCCAGACGAATATCGGCTTGCGACAAACTCACTTCCAAAGTCTTGATGTCGTAAAACATATTCATCGCCAATTCGCGGGCGTTGTTCAAGGCAAAATATTGGTAGCATGCCAAACCACCTACCAACACAAACAATACCCCGAGCGACCAGATCAGCTTTTTATAGTTTTTGGTTCTAACCGTCCTGTCTTCGCGGATTATGCTGCGAACCATGCGGGTGTAATCGCCCATATCATCCGCTTCTTCATCAGACAGGAAGCGGTTTTTAATGGCATCGGACGACAGGTTTTGTTTTGGATGGCTAATCTGCGCCACCTGCGGCATGGGCTCTTGATTGGAGTGAGCCGTCTGACTAATCGCTGGCTTACTAGCATTTGCGGATTCGATGGCTAAAGTAAACGCCGAGATACCCAGACTAATAACAACAGGCAATTCAAGCCTGGCTTTTGTCGGCACCCTGACCTTATCCAGATAAACACCGTGTGTACTGTTTAAATCGTAAAGCCACCAACCGTCATGGGCGCGCCGCACCTCAAAATGATGACGACTAACGGCTTGGTCATCAATCACAATGCTGTTGTCGGCTGCCCGGCCGACTGAAAAACTATTTTCCACGTTAAGACTGGAAACCACATTGCCATGTATATCCAACAGTCGCACGACAAGAACTTCAGGCCGAAACATAATTGTCCGGTCTTGAGTTTCCGGCGCCGCCCCTGCTTTTAAGCCCATGAAAATGGTTTTGTCGTCTTCCACTTGTTTGCCGTTTTATAACCTTGATGTCGCCCGATTAAAGATAAGCAGAAATTATCTTGCCCAAGCCTGGTGCCTAGACTTCTTAAAGATTAGTCGCTCTGACTGATCTAAGCCAGGAAAAACTGACAAAGCATTTATGCATGGGATAGCTAGCTGTGCGTCATTATGGCGCCAGCCTTGACCTGACTGTTAAGCCTATCTGAAGCTATTCCCAAGATCAGCCTTACCCTTTTCGCCCTGCAATCGCCTGACTAAGTTGATACACCGCCATGGCATACAAAGGGCTGTGATTGTAACGGGTAATAACGTAAAAGTTATGCAGTCCGACCCAGAGGTCTTCGCTGTCTTGCTGTTGATAGCCCAGCAATTTGACGGTTTCGCTGGCTGCCAATTGGGCTGGCACATCGACCTGCAAGCGCCGCAACTCGTTGACACTGACATCCGGTTTTACGCCTTTAGTTAGCGCTTGCCGATAAGCCGCGCCGCGCGCGGTCACCGGAAATGCAATCGGCGCACCGGCTTGCCAATGATTAGCCACAAAATAATTGGCGACACTGGCTATGGCATCGGCGCTATTAGTCCAGATATTACGTTTGCCATCGCCATCAAAATCTTTGGCGTAGCCTCTGAAACTGCTGGGCATGAATTGCGGTAAGCCCATCGCGCCAGCGTATGAGCCTATCGGTTGCAGCGGATCGATATGCTCTTCCCGGGCCAGAATCAAAAACTGCTCCAATTCTTTCAGGAAAAATTCGCTGCGGGGCGGGTAAGCAAATCCCAGGGTAGACAGCGCATCGATGACGCGGTATTTGCCGGTATGCGCGCCGTATTTGGTTTCTACGCCAATAATGGCAATGATGATTTCAGCCGGTACGCC
>CAIOHN010000275.1 GCA_903858105.1 uncultured Pseudomonadota bacterium
CCGGTCAATACAAACCCGGCATCGTCCTGGACAAACAGGAAACCGGCAAACTGCGCAAACCCATCGCGCTGATGGGCAAGGTCTACTGCAAGGTGGATGCGGCCTTTGGCAGCATCGAAATCGGCGATCTACTGACCAGTTCCCCCACACCTGGTCACGCCATGAAAGTCACCGATCCGATGCAGGCCTTCGGCACGGTCATCGGCAAAGCCCTGCGGCCATTTAGCGACGGTCAGGGTTTGGTGCCGGTGTTGATTGCCTTGCAATAAATTCTCTAGATACTTTTAGGAGAACATCATGCCCAGTCTGCGCAGTACCAGAAAAATGATCGGTAATTCAGTCAGCATCAAACAATTGGCGCAGCAGTATCTGCTGCTTGCTGTACGCATCTAAACACTGTATTCACCCAGAGGTGATTAAAATGGCTACGAATTTGCAATTGGACAACAACCTAAACAGCAACCCGCAACCTGTGAAAGATCAAAGCGGTCAAGCCAGCCCGCTAGGACTGACCCTGGACAGGGTTGGTATTGGCACCCACAACCCTCAAGGCAAACTTGATGTAAATGGCAATCTGGTGCTGAATGGCAATTTGAACACCCAGCTATCTGCCAGCGGCAATACCACGTACTTAAAAGGGCACGGTAGCATCGTCCTTGATCTTGGTTCGATTGGTGGAGGGCAACTTCATATTGCCTGCAATCAGAACGACAACAAAATCTATTTGGAAGGTTTCAGCAGCGACGGCAATGG
This sequence comes from uncultured Pseudomonadota bacterium, assembly GCA_903858105.1. Lineage (GTDB taxonomy): Bacteria > Pseudomonadota > Gammaproteobacteria > Methylococcales > Methylomonadaceae > Methylomonas. Next base: position 754 of record CAIOHN010000275.1, read on the forward strand.
TCACGCCTCCGAGCTACTAATTACCGGGCGAAATGCCGAGCCGCTACCGCAATTTACCGTTAACTCAAAATCGGCAAAATTGTCAGGAAGCCCGCTGGTATTCGATCTAAGCACTGCCGGTGGCGGACAGTTGTTGATGGGAAATAATCTAAACGACAACAAAATTTACCTCGAAGGGTTCAGCAGCGACGGCAGGGACAGTGCCTCAGAAATACTGATAACCGGTGCTTTCCCAAAGAATATTCCGCGTTTCAGCGTCATGGCGGATAAATCGGTATTCAACGGCGATGTTGAAGTTGCAGGCGATATTCGCTTATTAAACGCTGACTGCGCCGAGGATTTTGACATTTGCGAAACCGAGGACGTCGAAGCTGGCACAGTGATGGTGTTGGGCGACGAAGGGGTTTTGTATCCCAGCCGACAAGCCTACGACAAACGGGTGGCCGGTGTGGTCTCCGGTGCCGGTCAATACAAACCCGGCATCGTCCTGGACAAACAGGAAACCGGCAAACTGCGCAAACCCATCGCGCTGATGGGCAAGGTCTACTGCAAGGTGGATGCGGCATTTGGCAGCATTGAAACCGGCGATTTACTGACCAGTTCCCCCACACCAGGCCACGCCATGAAAGTAAGCGATCCAACCCAGGCCTTCGGCACGGTTATCGGCAAAGCCCTGCGGCCATTTAGCGACGGCCAGGGTTTGCTGCCGGTGTTGATCGCATTGCAATAAATTAGCTTGATACTTTTAGGAGAACATCATGCCCAGTCTGCGCAGTACCGGAAAAATTATCGGTAATTCAGTCAGCATCAAACAATTGGCGCAGCCTTATAAGCTGCGTTATCCACTGTCATTGCGAGCCTTATTAGACGCTTGGGGCACACCGCCTTATGCAGACAGCGGCGTTCGCCGTCGAAAAGTAATTCCGTTGGCAGTGATTCAACAAAAACTCAATGAGTTCGTCAATGACCGAGAACGACCCATGTTCAAATTCCGCGCCCACGGCGAAGAGTATGGCAAAAGCGAACTAACGATGTTTTTTGAAGATCCGGTATCCGGTGAATTAAAGCCCTATGGTTCGCCTACCGACCTTAGGCCGGATGGCGGAAAGCTTGAGGTGCCGATCCCGTTACTGAATCCCGATTTCATGTTCAACGATTTAAACACAGCATTGGTGCGCATCAACATAGGCTCTGATCCGGTGGGCGCAGCGCCAGAGATTGCGATTCGAGTTGAGTTTGAAACCGGCGGGGAAGAAATAAAAATCAACAATACCCCTAACGTCAATTTAACCCGTTTAATCCTGAAGATAAATCTGCCGCTTATGCTTGACGGCAACACGGGCTTGATTGGTTTGACTGGCTTTGTCGGTCTGGTAGATCAGGCCTTAAGAGAGGTGACAGTAAAACCAACAGGCTTCGACACTATCAAACTGCAGGTGAGTTTTAGAGGAAAAGTCTTTGAAAAATCCGGCAAAAAAACAGACAACAACTATTTATACCGACAGCTAAAAAATGCCATGTTGAAGGAGTTCATCCTCACCGATGCCAAGGCCCGCATCGCGGGTACCGACAGCGGTATTCTTGCCGACAAACTGGAAAGCGTCTTTAACGATAAGCTTATTACAGCGTTACTGGACAAGTTTCGGGATGATGAGGATGGCAATCCCGGCATCGACCGCCGCTTGACGCGCCTGCTAGTGGGTGGCGACTATCCGGTCGTGGGAGCATGGTGCAATGGCCAAATGCTGAATATAGAGTATATCGGCGCCAGCCAGATACCGCCGTTCCCTGAATCGCCACAAGCGCCGCTTGATCCAGGCTTACTCGCCAACATCGATCACATCGTCGTACTGATGATGGAAAACCGCTCGTTTGATCATATGCTTGGCTACCTGAGCAAGACTGGCGATGCAACAGGCAAAATCCGGACAGACGTCGAAGGCTTGGGCACTAAGGAAGTCAATGTCTATAAAAATCAACGCTACGAATCTGTTACCTTAAGCGGCACGCAGTTTGTCCAAAGCCCATGTCACGACTACGACTGCGTCTTAAATCAAGTGAACGGCGGCAAAATGGACGGTTTCGTTGCCGACTTTGTAGCGCGCTACGAGGGCAAAGTCGAGAGCGAGGGCAGTGTTATGGGCTACTACCAAGCGCAGCAAGTGCCGGTATTCGATGCATTGGCTCGCGAGTTCATGCTCTGCGATCATTGGTTTTGTTCGCACCCCGGCCCGACTTTTCCAAATCGCTTTTATCAACTGACTGGCCGTTTAAACCGCGATGACAATGGTCGGCACCAACGCGACAACCCCAGCTTATCCGCGGGATTTGCGCCGGTAACAAGTAAAACCATTTTCGATCACCTTTCCGCTCAGAATGTATCCTGGAGGTATTACGAACATGGCTATTGCTTTCTGCGATTGTTCGAGCGCTATACTTTCGATGAGCAAAATATTGTCGATGTTCACGCCCCCGGCAATGGCTTTTTTGCGGCGGCGCAGGCTGGCAACTTGCCTTCGGTGTCCTTCATCGATCCAGACTTTATCGACCTGCCGCCGGGTAACGACGACCATCCCCCCACCGATATTGTGCATGGACAGCGACTAATCTCAGAGGTGGTAAACGCACTAAAAAGCGGGCCGTCATGGAATAAAACCTTGCTGGTAATTAGCTACGACGAGCACGCCGGCTTTTTTGATCATGTGCAGCCACCACCAGCGCCTGATGTTTCCGGTGTTGATCGCTACGGGCCGCGCGTACCTACTTTCGTGATCTCTCCGTGGGTGGCGCGCGGTAGTGTCAGCAAAACCGTATTCGATCATACCTCCATTTTAAAAACCATCGCCCGACGCTTTTTAGCCCAACGTCCACCGGATATGGGCGAACGGATGAACAACGCCAACGACTTGTCATCGGTGTTAAGCCCAAGCCTGCGTAACGACAATCCAGCTATCCCCATGCCACCGGCGCCGGTGAGCAACACACTGACCGGCTTGGCAGCGGCAGCCGAGGACGGCGACCAGGATTTTCACGGACATCTGCGCTACAAGCGTTTTCAATTCTTTCAGGACACACCAGCACCCGGCGCATCTGCTGGCTCGGGCGGCGGCCAGGGTGGATCAGGTGGTGGCGGAAGCACCGGCGGCGGCACGGGTGGCG
>CAIOHN010000276.1 GCA_903858105.1 uncultured Pseudomonadota bacterium
CAAAATCCGGCGATTCAAATTGTGGGTGTGCAACCGGAAGGTGATTCCAAAATCCCCGGCATCCGTCGCTGGCCGCAAGAATATTTACCTAAAATCTACGAAGCCGGCAGAGTGGATCGCATCATTGATGTTGACCAATTAAGCGCGGAAAACACGACCCGCGCGCTGGCAGCAGAGGAGGGCATTTTTGCTGGAGTGTCCTCTGGAGGCGCGGTGTATGCCGCCTTAGAACTATCCAAACAAGTTGAAAATGCCTTAATCGTGGCGATTATTTGTGATCGCGGCGACCGGTATTTGTCCACCGGCATTTTTCCAACTTGAAAATGCCAAACCCTATGAAGATCAGGGTGCGCGCCAGCGTTCCCTGGCTAACTCAAAATGTCAGATAGTCGTAATCACGACAAGCAGACTTAATTTTTTTTGATTCGCAATTTGTATTTCATGGCCCATAAGAAAAAACTCCCGCTAGAACCCGTTACCGTTACCATCGAATCGCTGTCGCACGACGGTCGTGGTGTCAGCCATGTGAATGGCAAAGTCGTGTTTATCGACGAAGCCTTGCCCGGCGAAACCGTCGAGTTTGTGTATACCGATAGTCGCCGCGATTACGCAGAAGGTAAAGTGGTTAATCTGTTGACCCGCGCCGAGCAGCGGGTCGATCCGGCCTGCGCGCATTTTGGCACCTGCGGCGGTTGCAGTTTTCAACATGTCGATGACGCCGAACAGATCAACTTTAAACAAGAGTTGTTGCGCGACCAATTTAAACGCATCGGCAAAGTCGAAATTCCGCAAATCTGGGAAGCCTTGACCGGCCCGCATTGGGGCTATCGACGCAAAGCTCGGATGGGGGTGAAATGGGTCGCTAAAAAGAACCGAGTGCTGGTTGGCTTCAGAGAGCGACGCAATCCGTTTCTGGCGGAAATTGATAGCTGCAAAGTGATGCATCCCATCATCGGCGAAAACCTGCTGGCCTTTGGCGAGATGATCGCCGGTTTGACGATTAAAGACAAAATCCCGCAAATCGAAGTGGCGATTGGCGATAGCGAGTGTGTGTTGGCATTCAGAGTGCTGGAGCCGCCCACCGATGCCGATAAACAACGCATGCGCGAATTTGCCCAGCAGCATAAAGTCACGATTTGCCTGCAACCCAAAGGCCCGGACACCATTGTGCCGCTGGATGGCGAGCCGGAAGTAATCCCCAGTTATGCGCTGGCAGAGCAGGGGGTTAAGTTCAATTTTCGCCCGGCCATGTTCACCCAGGTTAATTACGAGATTAATCAAAAAATGGTGACGCGGGCGCTGGACGCCTTGGAATTAACCAAGGAAGACCGGGTATTGGATTTGTTCTGTGGCTTGGGTAACTTTACCTTGCCTTTGGCAACCCTGGCAGGGCAAGTGGTTGGTGTGGAAGGCGATTTACCGCTGGTTAAACATGCGCGCGAAAATGCCCGCTTGAATAATCTGGACAATGTCGAATTTCACGTCGCCGACCTGACGAAAGATTTAAAAGACCAACCCTGGTGCAAGCAAAAATTTACCAAGGTGTTGTTGGACCCTTCCAGAGCAGGCGCATCGGAAGTGCTGCACAACTTAAAGCACTGGCAGCCGGAACGAATTGTTTACGTATCCTGCAATCCATCGACGTTGGCCCGCGATGCCGGGATGTTGGTAAACGAGTTGGGATATAAGCTGGTGAAAGCCGGCGTGATGGACATGTTCCCGCAAACCGCTCATGTCGAGTCGATTGCCTTGTTCGTGAAATGAACCGATCTACAGCAGGGGCGAATTCATTCGCCTCGGATAGCTCATGCTTGCCAAGGGCGAATGAATTCGCCCCTACAGATTTGATTTGTCTGGATATTTCCATTGCTGAGCAAGCTTTGCGTTTAGTCAAAAACGGCGAACTGTTAGCCGAATATCCGGTTTCGACCGCCAAAAACGGCCCAGGCGAAAAAAAGGGCAGTTATTGCACACCCACCGGTTGGCATAAAATTCGCGCCAAAATCGGCGCTGCTCAGCCCATCAACAGTGTGTTCATCGGTCGCCGACCCTCAGGCGAAATCTATACTCCCGAATTGTCATTACAGCACCCGCAACGCGACTGGATCCTGAGTCGCATCCTCTGGCTGGGTGGCCTGGAACCCGGCAAAAACCGTTATGGCGATGTTGATTCCACCTGGCGTTTTATCTACATTCACGGTACGCCAGACGAACTGATGAACGGTCAACCGGCGTCACACGGTTGCGTACGCATGCTTAACGCTGATTTAATCGCTTTATTCGATCAAATCAGCGTCGGTTGTCGGGTTTTGATTCATGTGTAAGTGTTTTCTGGGTTTTTAGTCATGCCGCGTATTGTGTTAGGTATCGAATACGACGGCAGCGCCTATGCTGGCTGGCAATGGCAGGATGGCAAAGCCACCGTGCAAGGCCAATTGGAAAAAGCCTTGAGCAAAATCGCCAATCAAGCCATTACCGTGCTGTGCGCCGGTCGCACCGATGCCGGTGTGCATGCCCTGGAACAGGTGGTGCATTTTAATTGCGAGGTAGAACGCGACATGCGCGGCTGGATGATGGGCGGCAATAGCTACTTGCCGGACGATATACGAATAACCTGGGCGCAGCCAGCAGTTGCAGACTTTCACGCCCGTTACAGCGCCATTGCCAGGGCGTATCGCTATGTAATTTTGAATCGGCCGATGAAGTCGGCTTTGCTGCGTAGCCAGGCTACCTGGTGTTATCAGCCACTCGATGAGTTGGCCATGCATCAGGCGGCGCAAACGCTACTGGGCGAACACGATTTTAGCTCGTTTCGCGCCCAAAGCTGTCAGTCGGTCAGTCCTAATCGCTTGATGTATTTTATCGACGTGTATCGACAAGAGCAGCAGGTGATTATCGACTTATGCGCCAATGCGTTTTTGCACCACATGGTCAGGAATATCGCCGGAGTGTTAATGGAAATTGGTATGGGCAGGCGTCCAATTAACTGGACTGCAGAGCTACTGCAAATCAACGACCGTTCGCAAGCGGCGATGACCGCTCCGCCGCACGGTTTACATCTGGCAGCGGTGTATTACCCTGAACGCTACGCTATCGCGAAAAACCCCTTGTTTGATAAACTGCCTGCCGACGCGCGGCGTTTCGATTAATGCTGCTTAAGAATACTTTTGATTTGCTCGCTAATCTGCCTGGCGCCATCGATAGCAATGCTGTGTGGCGGATATTTTTGGGCTAGGGCCTGTTTTATTTTCAGACGCAGTTGTTCCGGCGGCAGATCGTCAGCGGTTAATCGACTGACAAAACCCTTTTGCGCGAGTTTATCAATGCGCAAGGCTTGCTCGCTATTGCCAGCGTAAGGAAATGCCAGCGCCGGTGTGCGGCTACTGATTACATCCATCAGGGTATTGTCGCCACCCAGGCTGATAGACAGGGCGGCGCTGGCTAAATGCGCCTGAAAATTACTTAAAAAAGCCACCAGCTGGACATTAGGACTGGTGATTAAGGCGTTTAGTTCAGCCATTTCGCGGGCCTTTGCCCGTGAACTGGCGACTACCAAAAACTGGTAATCTGGCAACAGCGGCGCAGCTTGAATGGCCGCACACAATAACGTCCGGCCAATTTCGCCACCGCCCTGGCTAACCACGATTTTACGCTGTCGCGCTGGCCAATGCTTGGGTGGCGGTGGACTGACATAGCCGGCGTAAAACAAGCGTTCGCCAAGTTGATGGCTTAGCGAAAAGGTTTCCTCGAAGCGCACAATCTGCGGGTCGCCACGCACGAAGACCGTGTGGATATGCTGATCAACTAGCTTTAGCATCCGCTGTTCGGCGTCCAGCGGCGCGGGCACTAAAATTTCTCTGACAAAGCAAAATATCGGTATGTGCCCACAAGCCTGCCGCGTCTGCTGAAACAAAGCCAGTATTTCCTGTTTCAAGCGCCGCCTGCCAAACGGAAAAAACTCCACTATCAACGTGTCATAAGGCCAGCGCATAAATCCTGCCATCGCCTCGGCGCGCGCCGCCCAAATTTCTGGCAGCGGGTTAGCGCTATCCGGCGAGTATAGCTGGTCGGTTTCACTGTCAATCAGGATGGTCGGTAGTCGCAAATGCCGAAATCCTGGCAGTTCAGGCATCTGCTGCAGTGATTGGCCGCCGTGGATCAGATCGACATCGGCATAAGCCAGCAACTCCCGAATTACCAGCAAACTGCTGGTCAAATGCCCCAGACCGACCAAACTTTGACAGTAAAACAATATTTTGCGACGCGCTGAGTTTGGCATGGCAAGGCTTAAAAGCTGTATTTAAAGGTGAGATCAAGCTGGAAAGAGTTATTGCCTTCCAAACTGCCGTAAGCTGGGCCGGCCATGAACAAAGAACCGGCAAATTGCACCTGCAAATGTTTCCACTCATCCAAAGACACAACTACATCAAGTTCGTCACCCAATGTGGCATTTCTGCCGGTTGGGGTGGCGCGGATGCGGCTATCGCTCAGCACTGTGGAGGCGGTTGCTTGCTCGTAATGGTGGTAGAGCAGGTCGATGGAGCTTTGCTCAGACAGCGGAAACCCTAATGCGGCGGTCATGATGTTGAGATTGGATAATTCAGGCCGGAATAATTCGCCGTAATACCGAAAGCGCTGGCTACCGGACAGCTTGGTTTTGTTATTGTGAATACCAGACTGACGGTAGTTGTTGTCGGTGGCATCGTTAGGATTGGAATCGCCGGAACCATAAGCGTAGCCCAAGGTAAAGTAAGGCTCCAGGAACAAATTGCTATACCAGGTAATACCGGCATCCAGTCCCCAGGCCTCCACACGTTGGGTGGTTTGCCTGCGAGCGCGGGCGATGTCGCTATTCACATCGCTGAAACTCAAGCTGGTTTCTTCGCCAAATACAAAAGCCGAGTCCAGCCAATAGCCGATTTTCCCGACATGCTCGACCTTGAATTTACCCATAGCGCGAGCGCCAAACCAGTTCAAATCGCCATCGTTGACATCCTTGAGACTTTGCTTGACCAGATCGCCGGGATTTTGGTTATCCGAGTTGTCGAACTGACTCAGAAAAAAGCCGGTAATATTGTGTTTAGGCCGCCATTGCCATACCACATCACCCATCAATCTAACGACTCGGTTATTGATGGGGTCGATGAAATCCTGATCCGATTGCTTGGAGCCAAGTTCCTTGGCAATCGCCAGCTCGGCAAACAGATTGTCTTCGCCAAAATACAGGCGAACCGCATCCAGTTCATCGTTCCACCACCATTGGCGTTTATCCGCCATCCGCTGCCGACCCAACTGCATGCTAAAGTCAGACCCCAGTATTTGATGCATGAACAGCCAGGCCTGAGTTAATTTAATCCCGGCTTCGTATTGATCCAGGCCGGTTTCGGTATACACCTCCGGGTCGTAATACACATCGGATTGCACAAAAAACGATAAGGATTTGGACCACTGATAAAACAACTCCAATTTAAGGTCCTGGTAGACATTGGCGGTATCGTCATCTCGGCGGGGATCGAGGCGTCTATCTTCTACATAGCGGGGCTCCAATTCGTAGGCACCGCCGATGGTCAAAGGGTGGCCAAACACATCGACCTTAAACTGATCGGCCGGACGCTTGTCGCCGGGATTGATGCGTAACGGCTCTTTTTTTACGGATTCGTTGCTGTCCTGACGAAAGGCATTATCGGCGCGCACTGCTGCGCCAGTCGCAGTTGCCGGGCTTTCGGCGGCATTGATCGGCGCGGCGATGCTCAACAACAATGCGGTGGTTAGGGTTGCTGTTGCGGTTGTTGTGGGTCGTGCGTAGCGAGGTCTGGGTGTCATGGCCGTATCGATGATAAGTGCTTGGCTAAGTGTTGGCTGTGTCATGCTGCTATTAAAAATTCGCGCATCAGGCGATTGTTGACCTGGGGCTGATCCGAGAACAGCGCCAGCAACTCGTGCAAGTGCTGTAAATCCTGGGAATCCATCTCTGCATGATGCAGCATGATGCCCAGCGGCCTGGCTTGGGGTGCAGATAAGCGCTCACACAATATCCGCCCCAGTACTGTCCAGGGATTTTCAGCGCGCGCGCGTATGCCACACCAGTCGATCTCGATTGGAATCTGGATTAATTCATCGGCGAGCACCGGTTCCGCAGTGGTATTGCGAGACAAGCCGACAAATCCCAACTGGCTTAAGCAATCGGCGGTGATTTGTGTGCAACGATTCCAGGGCGGGGTAAACACGCTATCGACGGCATCGTCCAGGAGTGCCTGAAGCCGCCCTTGGCCGGCTAACAGATCGGCATACTGCTGTGCAAAGTTGCGGTTGTTGCCAAACTCGCACTTGCGGCCCTGTGCTGCGTGATTGCTATGGTTATAACCGTGTTGATGCATACCCAATAAAGCGGGCGCTCGCTGCCAGCGACTTAACAGTGCGTCGGCCAGTGGCTGGCTTAAGGCCTGGGGGATTACCGCCAGATCGATGGGCATCTGCAGGGCGTTAAAGCAATCGAGTAAAGCGTATAGCTGCGCATCTGCCCAGCCAGCGTCATCATCTCTAAAAAAAATTTCTATTGAGGTCACTCTGCCAGCCAATGCGTCGCGTACCGGGTTTAGCCAATCAGCAAGCATAGGCATACTCCTGGTTTTGCACGAGGCTAGTCGCAGACTTGGCTTTGGCGTCTAGCAGGTTGGCGATCAGGCGTGTGCTTGTAGCTGCGCCTGATAAATCCAAACCGGTCGGATTTGGGAAAAAATGCTCTAATTCTAAAATCTCGGCTGCCAAACTTGCGCCGCCCAAAGCGCTGGGATCAAGTACCTTGACCAAGTCAAACTTGGCCAGGGTGCGCGCCCGCTGGCCCTGCTCATCTTCCTGGCCGCGTACGAACGGCACTACCAATGCCGGTATCTGCGCCTCCAGAATGTCCATCACCGTGTTATAGCCGCATTGACTCACCGACATACTGTGCTTGTTCAGCAGCGGCAACAGGGCCGGAACCGAGCGCAGCAAAGTCAGGCCGGGCAGCGCAGCGGCTTGTGCCTGTAAATCTTGCCAGTCGCTGTCAGGCAGAAAAGGCCCGGCAACCAAGGTCATTGGCAGTTGAGTGGCGGCCCAGTTCAAGCGATGCGCCCGGATGGCTGCTTGAAATAACGGCGCGCCGACCATCCCGCCACCAGCCGACACCAAAACCCCGCGCCGGTTCGTCACCTGACTGCTCTGGATATTTTCGGGTGCCACGAAACCGGTGTAGTGTAAGGAGGTGCGTAGCGGATGGCGGGGACGAAACGAATCTTCCAGCCGAGCAAAACGCTGATCGGCGTGTACCAACACGGCGTCGAAATAGCGGTCTGTCAGCCAGCGCGCTCGCTCGTCGTGTCTTGATTGATCTTTGCGGGCGTTGACCATGATGTCGCGCAAACTGCATACCACCAAAGGCTGCTCGGTTTTGTCGCGGCGCGCGGCTTTCAAGAGCGGCAACAGTTCGCCTGCCAGTTTCTTGCGGCCAAACGGAAATAATTCGATCAACACCACATCCGGTTTAAACCGGGCGTACACATCAAGTATCTGTGTTCGCCGCAAGGCCAGGGCTTGCGGCACGTCATACCGCTGATCCTGGCTATATAACTGATGATCATCGCCCATACCCAGTGGCGGCAGGTCTATCATCTGCAGCTTACTACTCGGCTGCTGGTGATCCGGCACCCGGCCACCGTTCAAAAATATCACCTCAAAGCGAGTGCTCAGGGCCTTGGCCAAGGTCATGGCTCTGACCCAGTGGCCCATGCCCAGCGAGTGCTGGCAGTACAATAATAATTTTGGTGTTTGCTGATTCATGCGGCACGCAACCCATGCTGGAGTTTATAAAGTTCGTGGTAATGTCCACCCAAATTCAGCAAGGCCTCATGCGTACCTTGCTCGATAATCACGCCTTGCTTCAGCACCAAAATCCGGTCGAAATTGCGTATGCTGTGAAATTGATGGGCGATCAATAAAATGGTTTTGTCGCTATGCATGTCATCCAGAGCATCGCGGATCAAGGCTTGGGACTGAGCATCTACAGCCGATGTGGGTTCATCCAGAATCAATATCGACGATTTACGCAGCAGGGCGCGCGCCAGACACAGACGTTGCCGTTGCCCGCCTGACAAATTGCCACCGCTTTCACCTAAAACCGTGTCGTAACCGGCGGGTAACTGGCGAATGAATTCATCGGCGTGGACTTGACGCGCTGCGGCTTCTATATCGGCCAGACTGGCATCAGGACTGCCGTAAGCAATGTTTTCGCGGATGCTGGTGCCAAACAGAATGGAATCTTGCAGCACCACCCCGATTTCTCGGCGCAGGCTTTTGTATCGATAGTCTTTGATATCGACACCGTCTATCTTCACGACGCCGGATTGCGGGTCGTACAGGCGGATCAACAGTCGGGCGATGCTGGATTTACCCGCACCGGAAGCACCTACCAACGCCACCCGCTCGCCGGGTTTAATCGTAAAATTCACCTGTTTTAAAATGGTTTTGCTCTGCGGATAGCCAAAACACACGTCGCAAAATTCAATTTCGCCGCGCAAGCCCATCGGGGATATGGCATTGGCTGCGTCTTGAATGTCGGGTACCGTATCCAGAATGTCACTGATACGTTCGATACTGACGCTGGCCTTGGAAAAGCGGGTAGACAAGCGGGTGATTTGGCGGATAGGCTGATACATTTGCGCAATGTAGGCACTAAATACCAGTACATCCCCCGGGGTTAAAACACCGGCAAACACCTGCATGCAACCAAACAGCACCACAATGCCGGTGCCGATGGCGCTGATGATTTCTATCATACGGGTTGCGCAGGCTTCTATCCGCGCCGTACGAATGCTTTCGGCCATCGACTGGCTGCTTTCGCTGTCGAAACGTTCGCGTTCATAATCTTCCATGCCATAGGCTTGCACCAGGGGTACAGCGTTGAGCAGTTCGCTGACCCGTGATGCCAAACGGCCTTCGTTATGGCGTTGTTTGCGCGCCGAGCGCTTGACCCGACTATAGATGGCCACAATCGCCAGACACAGGACTGGAAAGCTGGCCAGTACGATCAAACTTAATTTGATGCTCAGGCTGAACATAATCGCGAACATGCCCAATACCGTCAGTACATGGGTGGTAAAGGTCAACGCCGAGTCGGCGTACACGTCTTTTAAAGTATTGGTATCGCTAGTGAGTTTGCTTAGCAACTCGCCGGATGGGGTACTGCTGTGAAAAGCCAGCGATAGCCGTTGCAGATGATCGAATAACTCGCTGCGTAAGGTGTAAACCAGCAAATAGCCGATACGCGAGGTCAAAAATAATTGGTAATAGGAAAAAACGCCTTTGCACAAAGCGATGACCACCATACTGGCGCAGAGTATCCACAAGGCCTGCTCGCTGCCGCCGTGCAGTAGAGGCTGCGCTGACTTGAGCAAATCTGGCAGCGGATGATCCAGCAACACATGGTCAAAGATCAGCTTCATCGGCCAAGGCACGATCAGACTGGTTAAGGTCGAGCCTATAATACAGATAATGGCCGCAAAGATACTGCCGCGTACGCGGCGCAGATGCTCGAACACAATCTGCTTGAAGCGGGGGCGGGTTTTATTTGTATGCGTCATGGTCTGGAAACTCCTGATTAGCCGTGGGCCAGGGGCGCAAGGCCAGGGTAATAAAATCGGCGACACACCGGGCAGTGTCGGGCTTTTGTTGGATGTGGCTGCGATAGGCGCGGGTTAGCAACTGGCCGCGTAAATGCCAGAGAAATTCAATGTCGGTTACCGGCTGCAAACTGGCAGCGCTGTAGGCGGCAAATAGTTCTATTACCCACTTGTCAAGCTGAGCAATCGCTAGTGGGTAGTTGTATAAATCTGCGGCAAAATTGGCTAAATCCTGGAGTGGACTGCCTAAAGCCAATTCATCGTAATCAAACAAAGCCAGGCAGCCGTTGGGCATGATTGCCAATTGGTCGATATGAAAATCACCGTGTATCAGGCTTAGTGCTTGCACTGTGGGGCAATTGGATTGCAGATAGCTCAGCAAGGCTTGCAGTGGCTTGGTAATTTCTGGATACGCATAACTGAGCGTGCCGGCTTTTTTCTGCCATTCTTGCAACTGCTGTTTGGCTGTTATTGTTTGCAAATCCAACAGTTTCAGCCGATGAAACCCGGCCAGCGCTTTAACCAGTGTGTCTACGGGTAAGACGGGTTGGGGCGCGAGCAATGCCTTGCTCAATGCTTCCCCAGGCAATGCCTGCAACCATAAGGTCTGATGCTCAAGGTCGTAGCCGAGGGCTTGCGGCAACACAAAGCTTTTGGCTGTTTGCGCTTGTAAGGACAGCAGATTTTGGTAAATAGCCCAGCCTCGATTATCGACATAGGTTTTGCCGTAAACCGTTTCAATCACAGAGCTATCCGCTGCTTGAATCTGATAGCGCGCGGTGCAACGCGTTTCAGGTCGGTAGTTGATAATTTCAATCGCTGTTATTGGCGTTGAGCTATCGCCAATATGCGGGGCATTCAGCACATCCGTCAGCCAGGGCATAGCCGGATCATCAGGAAACCGCCAGCCTACCAAGCCCAGTTCTGCCACATGGATCAGGCTATCGGACTGGTTGTGGATTTGCGCCTGCTCAAAGCGTAATTGGCTCAGTTTGCCGAGAAAAGCCCGCGCATAGATCAGCCGGTGTTCGATCAAAGCCGATACCGGATCGCGGCCTTGCACTTGATACACCAAGGACAGAAAACTCTTGCCCAGATTCTCTGGACTGCGATAGGTTTTGTAACGCGGATGTTGAATCCTGCAGTCCAGGATTTGCCAATGCCCGGCCACGCATTCCGGCAGATGCCGCTGTAACGCAGCGGCCATAAAATCCTTATCCAGTAAAGGTGCAAACTGCTGCAGCGGGTTTGTCATGTTCTCAGTCCTGGATAATGCCGACCATGATGCTCGCCGCCCAAACGAATAGTGGTGATCGCTGGGCTGGCTGCGTAATTTATGGCGTACAGATATTTGTTTTTGATGTTGATGTCGGCTTGGCTGACGAGGCTATTTTTTAGTAACTGGCCCAGTAATATTTCGTTAGTGTTGCGATGAGCGACGATCAGAATGGAACCCATGCTGTTAGCTAAAATATCGTGTAAGCCTCTTAGCACACGCTGTTCAAAGGCCGGATACTTTTCGCCGCCGCTGACAGTAAAACCGCGCTTGTCTTGGCTGCGTAGCGCCCATAAATCACGAGCAGGCGGGTCGCGGTCATCGACATATCGGCCTTCTAAAATCCCCAGCCGAATCTCACTTAACTCGTCCATCTCGGTAATGTTGATGCCGTGCGCAACGGCGGTTGGTCTGGCGGTTTGCTTGGCCCGCTCCAGGCTGCTGGCGTAAATCGCCGTGAGTGGTTCGTGTCTTAACACATCGCTTAGCGCTGCCGCCTGTTGCAGGCCTTTTTCCGACAGGCGGGCGTTACTTTGACCCGAGATACGTTGGGCCAGATTCAGTTCGCTCTGACCGTGCCTTGCCAAAAAAATACGCAACGACGAATTAGACAAAGGCATTGTTGGCTGATCCTGTTTGTTGGCTAAGTGCGGCATAGCGAGCACTAACATCCAAATAAGCCGGCATCGCGGCGATGCGTTGCTCGTCGAGTTGCCGTAGACTGCGGCGGCAAACTTCGTGTATCAAGGCGGCGGCGACATGCCAACGCAGATGTGAAACATTCAAGCCATGGGCGTTGTGCGCGCTATAGCTGGCAACCAATCGATTCACCAAGCCGTCGATAACGACGACGTCTGCGGCGGCGCGCAGACCATTGAGATACAGATTGGCGATCAGACTGCCTAGATCAGCCGCAGGATCGCCGCAACAAACGCAATCCATGTCGATCAAACCCACAACATTCAGATCCAGCAGAAAATTATTCAGTTTAAGATCGTGATGAATCGTCGCTGTCACTGGTGTTTCATCGACTTTAAGGCCAGCGGTCAAGTCGCTTACCGCCTGCTGAATCCGCAGACCCAGCGCTGGAATAGTCTGCCGGGCCAGGGTCACGGTTTGCCACAAATCCCGCAGCACATCAGCATCGCTGAAAGTGCTTGGCGTTGTTATTTTGCAGCCATGCAAGCCCGCAACGCAGCGGCCCATGCTTTCGATAATGGCTGCACCGTCGGCGGTGATTAAATCGGCCCAACACAAGGTTTTGCCAGGCACATGCGACTGCCAAAGCGTCCTGGTGTCGCAGTCATAGGCCAAAGCTTGGGCGCCGCTGGTAAACTGGCGATTTAGTTGCTGCATATTCGCAAACACCTCGGCACCGGCCGCATCGGCATAGGTTTTTGCATACAATGTCAGACCAGCATTACTGTGGTCGGCAGCGGGCGTTTGGAGCTTATAGCGGATCATGCAGGAGCGTTCCGGCAGATAATGCAAAACCTGGCAGGTTATGGATTGGTCAAGCGCTGGGCTGCAAATACCCAGTTGGCTTAATTTTTTTTGGATTAAGTTAAGGTTGAGTAGCGTCGGCAGTTGGCTTAGCTTGCGATCATACGGAAATGCCCAGAGCAGCATCGCGGGTTTGGGCAGAAAACGCAGTGCGCCATCAAGCAAATCAGGGCGTTTTTCGCACTCTATTGCAAATACTTGGCTGGCTTGACCGGGTTCGCACAAGCGTCCGGTGAACTGTTGTATGCCATGCGTCTGGCTAGTCAATCGATAAACTATGGTGGCGCTTTTACCGGGTTTGTGACGTTTTTCGCCAACGTGGCACGTTACTGAATCTGCACTGGCCGGGTCTAAGATAGCTTGCAACAATGGCCCCATTACGGCCGGATTGAGCGCGTCAGCCAGTTGTGGAAAAACTGGATCATTTTTCATAGGCTGACCGCAGCGCCTGTTAACGCTTCAAGGTAAAGTTGGCCATCGGCAAAGTTCAAGCGCATGGGTGAGCCGATACAATCGAGTAAGCTGCGATCGGCTATGCGCAACATTTCTATTTGATTGCTTTGAATACTGATAATGCCGCCACCGCGCTCGCGACGGACAAATAGCAAACTCGCCCGGCAGCTGATGTCGGCAAAGTTAAATTCCGTTGCAGCACCGCCGTGATTAATAAATAAATAGTCGTGATGGCAGTAATCGTCATGTTCGATTTCAATACTTAATGCCAAGGCCAGGCGCGGATCGACAGCTTGCCCTTGCGCCTCGACCGCTAAGGTTTTGACTCGCAGTAGCGGCGGGGTTTGCGCGTACGGGTAAAGTACAGTCTGAAAACCGGCGCTGCCCGTGGCCGTTTGGCTGAAGCAAATCACCGGCGCAGCCTGCTTCAGGCCATATTCAGGCGACACCCAGCCTGGCTGGCTGCTCATGCTGATCGCCGCGTTATGCGGCTGAACGATTAATAGATTGGGCGCCTTAATGCCAAGACCGTGGTGTTCTGGGAGTTTATGGGTGTGGTCCTGAGCATCCGGGGCCAGGTGGAAAAACTGCTGGTAATGGTGCGTAGCGTCGTCGATTAACTCGTCAACAATGATCCAATAATC
>CAIOHN010000277.1 GCA_903858105.1 uncultured Pseudomonadota bacterium
CCGAGTTCGATTTTTGAATCTCCAAATAATCGAATTGTCTCTGAAAAGAAATGCTCCCAATAAATTACCCGCTTTTTCAGCTCTTTATTTTCTCTTTCCAATTGTGCAATCAGCTCCATAGCTTCTTTGTCGTTTGCAAGTCGCTTTATTAGTGCTGCTTTGCGCTCAAGGTCATTATTCATTATCGAAAAACCTCCCGCCGGTGTCCGATCTCGACAACCAAAACAATCAATTCGTCATCTTCAATCCGACACAACAGCCGATAATCGCCAACCCGATAACGCCAAAGTCCGGATAGATTGCCCTGTAAGGCTTTGCCGGTCGCGCGCGGGTTGTCTGCGGGCTCGATTCGTTCTTGCAGGAAGGAAACGATGCGCTTCTGAATGGGCTTATCCAGCTTCGATAATTCCCGCTTGGCGTCATCTGATAATTTAACTGTCCAGGCCAAAGGCTTTCACCACATCATCAAGGCTATGGGAAGCTTTGCCGCTGTCCAAGTAACGCTGATAGGCCGCTTCGGCACTTTTAGCGTCTTGGCAATCTTCCAGATATTCGAGTAAAGCGGTTTTGACCAGTTGCGCCGGGCTTAGGTGTTGCTCGGTTGCCATCGCGTTTAAAACGCTGGCGGTTTCGTCGTCTAGTTCCAAGGTCATCATGGTAGGTTCTCAATAGGGTGGTTATAGACTGCCGCCGAATATCCGGCTGTTCATGCGTTCGACCACGTTGGCAATGTGGCCGTCTGATAGGTGGCTGTATCGCTTCACCATGTCTAGGGTTTTGTGTCCCAATACTGCCGCGATTTCGACCATTGACGCGCCGCCCATTGCCAGATAAGACGCGGTGCTATGTCTTAAATCATGCCAGCGAAAGTTATTAACCTCGGCCCGTTTCAAAGCATTAAGCCAGGCTTTTTTTAATTCCATAGGTTGGTTTGGGTGAGTTGGGCTTGGAAACACTAACGCCGAATCCAGCCGCCTAACCTTGCTGAGTTTTTGCAGTTCGGCCAAGGCTTGGCTTGCCAATGGCACCCGCCGCCGGTCGCCGTTTTTGGTTTCATGTAGGATGATGCAGGATTCCGCCAGATTGACCACGCCCCAAGCGGTTTCGGACGGTGGCGTTACCGGCTCCCGCCAATAGAGATTCATGGTTTCGCTTTGCCTCATGCCGGTTGAAATAGCCAACACGAAGGCCGGATAAAGCAAAGTGTTTGGCGATTCCTTGCAAGCGATGGTCAGCCGGTTGAGTTCGTCATCATCCAAAAA
Organism: uncultured Pseudomonadota bacterium; assembly: GCA_903858105.1. Lineage (GTDB taxonomy): Bacteria > Pseudomonadota > Gammaproteobacteria > Methylococcales > Methylomonadaceae > Methylomonas. Next base: position 1,263 of record CAIOHN010000277.1, read on the forward strand.
GCGAACGATCCCGCGCGGCAACTCGGGTAATTTAACGCCGCCATCTTTGAGCGGCGATTGTTCCAGCCAATGCCATTCATTAACGCACCGCTTCAAAACGTCAGTGGCTACCACAAAATGTTTTTTGATGGTGGCGGCTGCCAATGGTCGCCCTTTACGCCCGCCAGTGGTTGCCAGGGTGTTTCGGCAATCGGCAAAGAGGGCGGTTGATAGGTCAGCCATTACACAATAGCCGATCTGTGAAGCCCACCATTCCAGCATAGGCCGCCGATTGCGTTGTTCAACGTTGGTAAATTCGGTCGGTAGGATTTCGCGGGTATAGCGTTCGATTGCTTCCGCGAAGGTGTGCTTTTTGGCCGCCGTGCTTTTAAAGTGTCGGCCTTCCCGAATCGCGCTCTCGGTCGATGCGGCCCACTTTCTAGCGTCGGTCAGACGTTTAAAGGTGGCGGTTTGTATTGGGTAGCCTTTAAGCCTTACTCGGACAAAATAAGCAACGTCGCCTTCGTCGCTGGTGCGTTTAGTGATGCTTGCCATTGCCGCCCCCTTGGGATAGCAACCGGCATTTTGATATGATCCTTTTAGCCATAGCTTAACCTGTCGTGTTAAGTGAATCGGTCAGGGCTTGGTTGGTGTTCGCTGCACCTCCAGGCCCGTTTTGTTTGTGGGTTTAGATTATATCAATGATCCACTGATGATCCACTAGCCTGTAAAAAACGTCGTTTTTTCTCGGCAAGTCTCGATAGCAAAGGCTTCATAAGACACTGATTTAATTCAATTATATTTGCCGTGAATTATCGACGATTGTTATTTAAACCGCACTCGTAACGCGAAGGTCGTAGGTTCGATTCCTATTGCCGGCACCATATAAGCCTTTGATTTGTAATAAATTTTAACAAGATTGCCCGTCGAGTTGAAGCAACAGTCCGCAGCAAGGCGCAAATTTAGGCGCAGTGATGCTTAACTTTGCTCAATGAGGTGGCGCAATGAGCCCCAAAATTCACTCAATACGATTTCATCCTTCGTTGTTGGAGGTGTGTGATGGCCTACATCAGACCCTTAGCAAACGGAAACTTTTGCGCCGATGTCTGCATGAAAAGCATCGTCAAAAACAAAACCTTTCCTTCCGAAAAGCTTGCACAAACTTGGGCGGACAAAATCGAAC
>CAIOHN010000278.1 GCA_903858105.1 uncultured Pseudomonadota bacterium
CCGCGATATGTGCCAACTCGGTGGTGGTATCGACTTGCAGCTTTTTCTTGATTTGAGTGGCGTAATTTGCCACAGTTTTATTGCCCAAACAAAGTTGATCGGCAATTTTATGTACCGTCAAGCCTTGGGCCAACAAACTAAATACATCAAACTCGCGCGGTGAAAAGCTGGCTATGGTGGTTTGCGGATCGTTACGCTGTTGCAGCTCGCCGCTGTCTTTGATCAAGCCGTTCTCAATGTAGTTTTTTCCAGACATAATCGCTGTAATCGCTTCAACCAGAATACCCGGCGCGCTGTTTTTGGTGATATAGCCTTGCGCCCCAGCGGCCATTGCCCGCCCCACATAGACTTGCTCGTGATGCACACTAAACACCAGTATTTTGGCTGCGTTATCGCGTTGCACGATACGCCGAATGGTTTCCAAGCCGCCAATGCCGGGCATGGATAAATCGATCACCAGCATGTCGGGCTGTAAGTCTTGATACAGTTGAATGGCTTGCTCACCGCGCTCGGCTTCGCCGATGACCTCGATACTGTCGCTGGTGGCCAGCAACATTTTAAATCCGGCACGTACCACCAAATGATCGTCGACTAATAAGATTTTAATTTTGTTGTTCATGCTAAAGGAATACGCGCGTTAACGGACATGCCAAATCCGGGGGCTGAAACTACTTCCAAATCGCCTTCCAGCGACTTGATCCGTTCTTTGATACCCAACAAACCAAAGCCGCGACTTATCGCCGTTAAATCACAACCTTGGCCATTGTCGGCTACTTTTAAGGCCAAACAGGCCTGCGGCATATCAAGTTTTTCTATATCGATATTGACCCGCTGCGCGTTGGCATGTCGTACGACATTGGTCAGACATTCCTGAATGACTCTAAACACCTGAATCGTCAGATTTTTGTCCAGATCGTCCACCGCGTCGCTACAGTTAATGGTGAGTTGCAAGGCATGATGGCGTTCCGACCAATGGTTGACCATGTCTTCTAAGGTGGCTTTCAAACCCAACTCAGTCAAGACCAAGGGATGCAATTGCTGCATCATCGAGCGCACGACGGCCATTAAATGATCACAAATATCGCTGATTGATGCGGAAATTTTGCCAATATCGGCCTTCTGATGCGCGGCTGTCACTGCCATTACTTTGATTGCCGTCAAAGACTGACCTAACTCGTCGTGCAACTCTTGCGACAAACGTTGCCGTTCTTCTTCCTGAATTGCCAAAGAATGTTGCGTCAAAGCCCGATTTTCCTGGCGGGCTTTTTCCAGCTCACCGGTCATATGATTAATGGCATTGGCAATGTCATCGAACTCCTGCGTGGAAAACGGCGGCAGTTGCTGCCGATATTCGCCGGTTTCTATCCGCCGCAAGCCATCGACAATCACCGCAATCGATTTCAAGGATTTGTTAAACACCAAATTCACTGCCAGAAACGTCAAGATGGTCAGTAGCGAGATCGAGGTAAAAAACGCTACGCTTTCCTGCCAGACTTCGGTAATTTCGTCTAGCGGCTGGGCCTGGATGATTAGAGTTAATAATTTACCGTCTTGGGTTTTAAGTTGATGCTCAACTTTGGGGTAGTTGCCTTTCACTAGCTTGATAAACCAGCCAGGCGGCATTTCGTCGGGATGACTGGGTTGATTTTCGCCAGCAAAATGGATTAATTGCCCATCCGGTTTTTGTAATTGAATGCTTAAATGCCGGGTCTGGCGTAAGGCGCTGAATCGGGAAAGGTCGTTACTCTGCTGAAATACCGGAGTATCGGCGATACCTAGCGTGATCAACTGCAGCGCCAGATGGATAGAGGCATCGACTTCTTTTTCCACCGCCTGCCGGGCTTGCCAGACGGCAATCGCCCCGCCTAGCACCAAAATACCAACCGAGGATAACAGGATGCGATAAATAATCTGGTGGCGAAGGCTCATGTCAGCAACCGGCGTTAAAACCGATCATTATCGCGCCTAGCCCGTGCCGCAGCTATAGGAAAAATTCTGTTTTTAAAACCTGTTTGGGATTAAAGCTACGATCTGGTAACTGGCAGGCGGGTACAAGCGATAGAACCCTCATACCAGAATTAAGATGCGTAGTACAGCAATCTAAGCCTGTTGGCCTGCCACCCAAACCCGGGCATTTCTAAACATCCGCAACCAGGCGCCATCTTCCAGCCAATCAGCCGGATGCCAGGAGTTTTGTACGGCTCTGAAACACCGTTCCGGATGCGGCATCATGATGGTAAAGCGGCCATCGTTAGTCGTCAGACCGGTGATACCCATGGGTGAACCATTGGGATTGGCCGGAAAGGCTTCGGTAGGCTGGCCGTAATTGTCGACATAACTCAGCGCAACCAGCGCGTCGGCCGGATTTTGCGCCGCAAATTCGGCGCGACCTTCGCCATGCGCCACCACGACAGGCAACAGCGAGCCGGCCATACCGCTAAAGAATACTGACGGTGAAGCCTGTACTTTCACCATCGCCACCCGCGCTTCAAATTGTTCCGACAGGTTACGTTTAAACTGCGGCCAATGTTCGGCACCGGGGATAATATCTTTTAAACCGGACATCATCTGGCAACCGTTACACACGCCCAAGCCAAAGGTGTCGGATCGGGCGAAGAAGGCGGCAAATTCGTCGCGGGCTTTTGGGTTGAACAAAATCGATTTGGCCCAACCACCACCAGCACCCAATACGTCACCGTATGAAAAACCACCGCATGCCACCAGGCCGGTGAAATCGGTCAGACTAACCCTCCCGCTGATAATATCGGTCATGTGCACATCTATCGCAGCAAAACCGGCTCTATCAAAAGCTGCGGCCATCTCGACATGACCATTCACACCCTGTTCGCGCAGGATGGCGACTTTTGGCCGCTCTGTATTGCTAAAAACCGCGGCAATGTCGTCATTAAGGTCAAAGCTTAATGACGCCGACAAACCTGGGTCTTTATCATCGGCAATCCGCTCAAACTGTTGCTGTGCGCAATCAGGATTGTCGCGCAAGCTTTGCATCCGGTAACTGACTTGCGACCAGGTTTGCTGTAATTGTGCGCGATCCGCAATGTAAAGTTGGTTGCCGTTTTGTAAAATCCGCAACTGCTGGCCGCTTACGACTTTGCCGATGACATGACTAAAATCATCCACACCGGCTTGATCCAGCAAGCGCGCCACGCGATCCAAATCAGCGGTTTTAACTTGCAACACCACGCCTAACTCTTCGTTAAACAAGGCCGCCAGTGCATCGCTACCTAATGCGGAAATGTCCAAATCAACGCCCAAACGGCCGGCAAACAGCATTTCGGTAACGGTTGCCAGCAAGCCGCCATCGGCGCGATCGTGATACGCCAGCACTAAACCTTGTTCGTTCAAAGCCTGAATAACGTCGAAAAATCTTTTAAACAAACCAGCATCGTCCAAATCCGGCGCTTGATTGCCTAATTGATTGTAAACCTGCGCCAACACCGAACCGCCGAGGCGATTTTTACCTTGGCCAAGATCGATCAGCAGCAAAACACTGTCGACGTTTTGCAATTGTGGGGTCAGGGTTTTACGAATATCCTGAACCGGTGCGAAGGCGGTGATGATCAATGACAGCGGCGAGGTCATCACTTTTTCGTCGGCGCCATCCTTCCAAACCGATTTCATTGACAACGAATCTTTGCCGACCGGAATAGCGATACCCAACG
>CAIOHN010000279.1 GCA_903858105.1 uncultured Pseudomonadota bacterium
GACATTACTTCTGATTACACAACTCTTGGCGTGTGGGGACCAAATGCACGAAAGATTGTGCAAGAAGTCACGATATTGGCGATTTATTGCTTAAAGAAGTGGCAACGCGCCTGCAAGATTGCGTCAAGCGAGAGACGGATACCGTAGCGCGTTTAGGTGGCGACGAATTTGTGATACTGCTAAGCCAGATGGAGCAGCCAGCCGATGCCAGCGCTGTAGCCGAAAACATCTTGCAAAGCTTAAGTCAGCCGTTTGTGATTCAACAACATCTGCTGGATATTTCTACTAGCGTAGGTATTTCGGTTTATCCTGATGACGGTTTAGACGTCAACGCCTTGATGAAGAACGCCGATAGCGCCATGTATCAGGCCAAGTGCGCTGGTCGTGGCTGCTTCAAGTTTTATCAGACCTCCGCCTAAGCAGTTTTAGCTGCTTGCGCAAACCACTACTCGCTAACTGGCGAGGCATAACCGTTCAGCCACATACCTTCCAACGGTGCTTGCGCCTGGCCTTGCGCATCCGCAAATTGAAACGGCACGGAAATCAATTCCATGCCGCGATTGACTTGCACCGCAAAATGCAAATGCGGGCCGGTGGTGAGGCCGGTGATGCCGGAATAGCCGATTAACTGGCCGGTTTCGACCTGTAATCCTGGATGCACTTGGGCCTTTTCCAGCGCTAAATGCGCGTAAGTCGCCATCGAGCCATCAGCATGCAAGATGCGAATGCTGTTGGCCTTGCTGGCGTAAGCCTGTTCGGTACCATTGCCGACGAAATCGTTTTCCACTTCCAGAACCACACCGCCACGCGCGGCGTGAATCGGCGTATCCACCGGCATCATAATATCCACAGCATAGCGATTTTGGGCGTCGTTATGACTGTATGCGCCGTTAAAGGCTTGGGTGATTTGGAAGTGGCTAGTGTCTGGCAGTGGGGGTTTATAGAGGGTTTGGCTGACATAATCCGGTAAAGGCCGACCAATCACATAGCGATATTGCAGACTCAAGCGATAAGAGTGGGCTTTTGGGTCTGGAATAATCGAAAATAAGTTTTGAGATTGGCCGGATTCCACTAAAAAACGCTGCGGTAAGGCGGGGCTGGCACTGACATTTTCCCGCTCGCGCCAGTCGACCGCCAGTTCAATTGGCCCCGGATAGCTATTGCGGGCGAAAAAACCGGGGTGAGCCTTGTCGCTGTTCTTCTCCAGCCAGACGCGCTGTTTGCTGGCGGCTTTTAATTGCCTGACTTGCGTCGGCTGATTTGCGGCTGGCGGCTGGTCAGTGTAATGCCAGTTCCCTTGGGTGTCCTGATATTTATACAGCTTTTTCGCTATGCTGGCGTTTGCCACCAGCAATAACGAACACGCCAGCAAAAAGCGCAGCAACACCAGACAGCGCGCTTATTTTCGGGTGGAGCTAAAGGTGTAAGATCGGACGATGCCTTGTGCATCGAAGCGAATCAACAAGTCTTGTGAATCGTTACCACCGAATAAAGCATATTTGTAAATACCGTAAGTCCAGGTAGGTTTGCCGTCTTCCATGCCGGTGCGCCACGGCGTGCCAAACATCTCGGAAATGTCTTGTTTACGGGTTTGGCCGACTTTTATTTCCGGTACGCGGGTCGGCGAAAACTCTTGGCCCACCGTAAAACAGCCGGTCAAGGGCGCAGTGGCCAGGACGCTAAGCAGTAAAAGTGCGCTTGCTCGGAGACTCGGTTTTAAAAGAAAGTTTTTCATAAGCATTGCCTGATTGGGAAGTTGATTGTTATAAACTAACTGGTAGTGGCCTATCTTAGCCGGTTCCAGCCGCGATTCGAAAATTTTTTAGCCCGAAAATGGATACCCCTATGACAGCTGAAGCCGATCATCCAAGTCTCGATAATCTCCATTTCGACAATCGTTTTATCCGCGAGTTGCCTGGAGACCCTGAGCCGGACAATTTTCGGCGGCAAGTCTACAACGCTTGCTATTCATGGGCCTTGCCCAAGCGGGTCAAGCAACCACAGCTAGTCGCCTATTCCAGGGAAATGGCCGAGGCATTGGATTTAAGCCCGGAGATCTGTGAATCGGACGATTTTAGCCAGATATTTGTCGGCAACCGGCTGGCAACAGGTATGCAGGCTTATGCGATGTGTTATGGCGGCCATCAGTTTGGGCATTGGGCTGGTCAGTTGGGCGACGGCAGAGCGATTATTTTGGGTGAAGTGATTAACAGCCAGGGCCAACGCCTCACCTTGCAATTAAAAGGCGCTGGCTTGACGCCGTATTCGCGCAGCGCCGACGGTTTGGCCGTGCTGCGTTCGTCGGTACGCGAGTTTCTCTGCAGCGAGGCCATGCACCATTTAGGTGTACCCACCACCCGCGCCTTGAGCTTGATACTGACCGGCGAACAAGTGGTACGCGACATGTTTTACGATGGCAATCCGCAAATAGAAGCCGGTGCCGTAGTGTGTCGGGTGGCGCAATCGTTTACCCGTTTTGGCAATTTTCAATTATTTACCGCTCGTGATGATATCGACTCGTTGAAAAAACTGGTGGATTACACCATCCGCACCGATTTTCCTGAACTGGGCGAACCTTCCGTGCCGGTTTACTTGAGCTGGTTTGCAGAAGTCTGCCGCAGAACTGCGGAAATGATCGTGCATTGGCAGCGCGTTGGCTTTGTACACGGGGTGATGAACACCGACAATATGTCGATATTGGGTTTGACCATCGATTATGGCCCTTATGGCTGGCTGGAAAACTTCGACCCCGATTGGACGCCCAACACCACCGATGCCAAGGGGCGTCGTTACCGCTTTGGTAACCAGGCAAAAATCGCTTATTGGAATCTGGTGCAGTTGGCTAACGCTTTATATCCGTTAATTCTGCGCGCAGAAAGCCTACAAACCGCATTATTAAGCTACACTAATACCTTTGATGCAGGCTGGCAGGCGATGATGGCTGCTAAGCTTGGCTTAAACGCGTTTGAGGCGACTGAAGACGAGGCCTTAGTCAACGACTTATTCGCTTTAATGACGGCGGCTGAAACCGATATGACTTTGTTTTTTAGGCAGTTAGCCGATATTGATTTGGCCACCGAAAGCCAATGTCAGGCAGATTTTTTAGCAATGTTGACCAATACCAGTTACGAGCCATTGAGCGAAGAACTTATCGAACGGGCGAGTCTGTGGCTCAAAGTCTATCAACTGCGCAGCTTGCGCGATGGTCGATCACATGCAGCGCGGCGTGATAGCATGAATGCGGTCAACCCCAAGTATGTGTTACGCAATTATCTGGCGCAAATGGCTATTGATAATGCAGAGCAAGGCGATTTTGCGTTGGTTAACGAGTTGCTGGATGTGCTGCGTAAGCCTTATGCGGAGCAGCCTGGTAAAGAAAGTTTTGCCGCCAAACGCCCGGACTGGGCCAAGCAACGAGCGGGCTGTTCGATGCTATCTTGCAGTTCCTGATGGTCGGTGGCGGTTTGGCCCAAGGTACGATGGCAGCAGGTTTGAATTAGCTTAGAATTACTCATTAATTTATTGGAAATATCTCTGGAGCAGTTTATGGCCCAAGAAATCGGCATAGTCAAAAGTGTCACAGGCACAGTTACCGCAACTGCCGCCGACGGCAGCAAACGCGTTTTACAGCCCGGTGACCGGGTCTACTCAACTGACGTCATTGCCACTGCCGCAGGCGCCACTGTGGTCATGCAGCTTGCCGATGGGTCCATGGCAGATATGGGCGGCAACGATAGCATGCAGCTTGGGTCAGCGCTGCAGGAGCAAGGTCAGCCAGTCGTAGTCGCCGCAGAAAATGCGCAGCAGCCAGCGCCGGCAGGGCAATCTGCCGAAGAAATTCAGGCCGCGTTGTTGGCTGGTGCCGATCCAACGGCTGTCGCTGAAGCCACTGCCGCAGGCGGTGCTCCGGGAGCAGGTGGCGCACCAGGCGCCGGTAACGAAGGCCACGTGCCGGTGGTCATCGACTATCTGAATCCTGTTGCACCGGTTACCAACGGTTTTGATACCATCGGGCCCAGCATCGCCTTTGTTCCCATCGTGCCGGACACTTTGCTTTTGAATCCGAATCAGGCCGCGGTGACTGAGCCGGGTGTTGCCGGTATTACGTTAGTCGGCAGTGCTACCGATGTCAGTGTCGACGAAAGTAGCGCCAGTTCCAATCAACTACCGTCTCAGTCTGGTACGCTAAGCATTGCAGGTCAGATACCGTCATCGGTGATCTTGTCGGCGACTGGTGCGACGTGGGATGGCAATACGCAAACACTGACAGCCAGCGATGGTTCCTATAAAGTCAGCGTTGAAAACGGTGCATATACATTTACCTTATTAAACGCGCTGAATCACACTGGCGGCGATGCCGAGTTGAAAGTATTTAATTTTTCGGCCACGTTGAACGATCAAAACGGCAATAGCGCCAGTACTACTTTTACAGCCAGTGTCTATGACGATGGGCCGACGCTGACGAATAGTAATGGCCAAATACAAGACATAGCCGCCCCAGGCGCGCCCTTGTCTGGGTTAATTGACTACGACTTGGGCTTTGACGGACTCGGATCGGTGCGGCTGGAGGACTTGAATGGCGCCTTAATGTCTCGGTCAGATGGCGTAACCATCAAAATATTCCATTCAACTGATGATAGATTGGATGAGATTTATGCATTTGTCGATAAAGGCAATGAAACCAGGACTCTTGCCGACCTGGCTGGGGATCGCATGGTATTTTCCCTAACGCCAACCACAGATGGGCCAGTAGGCGACTATAAGCTGACCTTATACGACATATTGGATATGCCATCTGCAACGCCAGTTACGCTGGGTTTTGATAATGCCACCAGTGTATCTTCCGGGCAAATCGCGATTGGCAATTCCCTGTTAGTGGAAGGCACCAATCTTGTCCTAAGTCCATCAAACCATATTGGTGTGAACGACGCAGCGTTGAATAAAGGGGAGGCGATTACTTTTAAATTTGGTAGTTTGGTTAACGCAGTTCAGCTTAACGAGTTTAATGTTGATCAGTCCAGCCCTGACAGGTTTTCGTGGACGGCTTATAAGGACGGCGATGTGGTGGGCAGTAAATCCAATGTTGTTGCGCCGGTCAATGGCGGTCTTACTCCTGCTATCAATGTATCTGGAGGTTACGATACGCTGAAAATAGCGGTGACCGCTGGCAAATTTGAGGTAGGCGGATTGAAATACACGCCACCCGGCGCTCAGAGTTTGCAGTTAAATTTTGGCGTGACAGCGACGGACGGTGACGGCGATAGTGTTAGCGGGCAATTCACCGTCGATACCGGCGCACAGTTAAACACAATAATTACC
>CAIOHN010000280.1 GCA_903858105.1 uncultured Pseudomonadota bacterium
AATCGGCAAACCAGGCTTGGTGGTTGGTGGGCAAGGCTTTGAGTCGGCAGAAACTGGAAGTGACCGAGCGGAATATGGATAAAGGCTATTTCTTTGTTAAGTACGATCCGAATGCGATCAAGCCGGAGGATGGCTCGATTTTTGACGAAGTGAATTTCTTATTCGGCGACGATCCTAGCCAGGAACAGGAATATCGGGTCAGCTTGCATGAGTTGGAACCCACGCTCACGGAAGTTACCGTACAGGATACTGACGGCAAAACCCTGTCAGATGCCGTCGCTACCTCCTTACTCAGATTGATTACCGAAGGCATTACCCAGGATTTACCCAAAGGTTCGACCGAAAGCCCGGCCGCACCTTAAAATTGCAACGGCACATTTATTTAAGGACGCCGCAGTCAGCTAGGCTGCGGTTCTGTCTATTCCGCTTGAAAATTCGACTTAAACACAGCCCATGTTGACCATTTCCGGAACCTCCGCACTTTCCCGTTTTCGTATCGAAAAACTTTTAACCGAATTGCAAGCTGTCGCCAGCGGTATTAACGCCGTTAGCGCCCGGTTCCAGCATTTCGTGCAATTAGAAGCCGAACTTAACGCCGAGCAAACGGCGATGTTAAGCCGTTTACTTGATTACGGTTATAGCGACCAAACCGCTGTTGCAGTTGATCAAGATACCGACACGCTTACTCAAACTTCGTTGTGGATCGTGCCGCGTTTGGGAACCATCTCGCCTTGGTCGAGCAAAGCCTCGGAAATCGCCGAACGCTGTGGCTTAGCCAATGTAAAGCGTATCGAACGCGGCATTGAATACCGCTTTTCGTCCGCCGAACCATTAACCGAAGCCACTAAACAACAACTGGGCGCTTTATTACATGACCGGATGACGCAACAGGTAGTCAGCGAGCAAGCCCAGCTAGATTTGTTTGTCGAACACCAACCTAAGCCCTTGCAAAGCGTGGCGATTATCCAGCAGGGCAGACAGGCTTTAGTTGCTGCCAACACGGCTTTGGGCCTGGCTTTGTCCGCTGATGAAATAGACTATCTTACCGAAAGCTTCAGCCAGTTGGGTCGCAATCCGACTGACGTTGAGTTGATGATGTTCGCTCAGGCCAATTCCGAGCATTGCCGACATAAAATTTTTAATGCCAGCTGGAGCATAGACGGCGAAGAGCAGGCCAAGTCTTTATTTGCCATGATTCGCAACACGCACAGCCTAAATCCGCAAGGCGTGTTAACTGCTTACAGCGATAACTCCTCAGTGTTGGAAGGGCCGACCGCACACGTGTTTATCCGCGATGCCAATAGCCACGGCTATGGGTACGTCGAAGAACAAGCGCATATTTTGATGAAGGTGGAAACCCACAATCACCCCACCGCCATTTCGCCGCATCCGGGTGCTGCGACAGGGTCCGGCGGTGAGATTCGCGACGAGGGCGCCACAGGTCGAGGCTCTGCGACTAAAGCGGGACTGACCGGTTTTAGCGTTTCGCATTTACGTATTCCCGGATTGGTGCAGCCGTGGGAAGCAGACAATGGCAAACCAGAGCGCATCGCCTCTGCTTTGGACATTATGCTGGAAGGACCGATAGGCGGGGCGGCATTTAACAACGAATTTGGCCGACCTAATATCGCAGGTTATTTCCGCAGTTTTGAACAGCCTGCGGAAACTGGCGAGGCTAATCAATATCGCGGTTATCACAAACCCATCATGATCGCGGGTGGTATGGGTAATATCCGCCCAATGTTGGTGGAAAAACTACCCATTCCGGCGGGCTCCTTGATTATTATCCTGGGCGGGCCAGCAATGCTGATCGGGCTGGGTGGTGGCGCCGCGTCATCGCAAACCTCCGGCGAAAGCGCTGCTGAACTGGATTTTGCCTCGGTACAACGCGAAAACCCTGAAATGGAGCGGCGTTGCCAGGAAGTGATCAATCACTGCAACTCCCTGGGCGAGAACACGCCGATAGTCTCGATTCACGACATAGGCGCTGGCGGTTTGTCCAACGCGGTACCGGAGATCATCCACGATTGCGACCGTGGTGGCCGTTTTGAATTACGCAAGGTGCAAAATGCCGATAAGGGCATGTCGCCGATGCAGATTTGGTGCAACGAAGCGCAAGAGCGCTATGTGATTGCGATCAAACCAGAGTCTTTGGAATTGTTCAAATCCTTCTGCGAGCGCGAGCATTGTTTATACGCGGTGATCGGCGAAGCTACCGACGCCGAGCATTTGACCCTGAGCGACGAATGGCTGGGCGGTAATCCGGTCGATTTGCCTATGTCGGTGTTGTTCGGCAAACCGCCAAAAATGCACCGCGATGCGCAGCGATTAACTAAAAATCTACCGGATTTGCAATTAGCTGATGTGAAACTGGCCGAGGCCGTCAATCGGGTGCTGGCATTTCCGGCTGTCGCCGATAAAAGCTTCTTGATTCATATCGGTGATCGTTCCGTAACCGGCTTGGTGGCGCGCGATCAAATGGTCGGGCCTTGGCAAGTACCCGTCGCTGATGTGGCGGTAACGGCTTCCGGTTTTTATGCGCATACCGGCGAAGCCATGGCGATGGGCGAACGCACACCCTTGGCCGTCATCGACGCGCCGGCCTCAGGCCGCATGGCGATAGGCGAGGCCTTAACCAATCTGGCGGCTGCGCGCATTGCTAAACTTAACGATGTCAAACTGTCCGCCAACTGGATGGC
>CAIOHN010000281.1 GCA_903858105.1 uncultured Pseudomonadota bacterium
GGCATCACACTCTGTAACACCACTGTATCAAGCACCCAGTTATCGCAAAATGTCACCAGTAATCCGTTAATTCGCGTCGCCAAAGGTAACTACTCGCTTTGGGCCTCAAACGAACGCTGGCAATGTCGCTGGTCTGAAGAAAAAGCCGCATCAAACGGTAATGTTTCAGCCAGCTCCGGGATTAGCGCGCAAAGTAGCAATCCGTCCAAATCAACTAATGGAGCAGGCTCGCAAGACTATGTCGCCCGAGTCAGAGTTTGCAACGCCAGCTATATCGGCACCGAAAACTGCAAAACCTATGCCGATGGCACCCGAAAACCAATTGGCTTATTACAAACCTATGGCGACGATGACAGGCTGCGGTTTGGACTCCTGACTGGTTCGTATGGCAAAAATAAATCCGGTGGGGTATTGCGTAAAAACGTATCGTCTATTGCCGATGAGATTAATATCGACACCAACGGCACCTTTAAAACAGCTCCGACCACGGGCGCAATAATCAACTCACTGAACAAAATGAGGATATACGGTTACCGCCATGACGACGGCACTTATTTTGGCGTGAGCAATAGCGCTGATTGCATATGGGGTTTAAACACTTTTAGCAATGGCGATTGCAATAACTGGGGTAATCCGCAGTCGGAAATATTACTGGAATCCTTGCGCTATCTAGCCGGCGAAACCGCATCAACCAGTTTTAATGTCGATGACACAAGCTTTATATCCGGACTTACCCGAGCCACACCTGCGGATCCGGTTATCGCCGCTCAATGGTGTGCCACACAAAACGTCATTCAGTTTAATGCCAGTACCAGTTCCTACGACGGCGATGAGTTAAGCAGTGTTACTGATTTAGGTGCCACTGGCATGAATGCCTTAACCAATGTAGTGGGGGTTGGTGAAAATATTCCGGGCAACAGTTTTTTCGTGGGTGAAAATGGTACGGATAATAATCAGCTATGCACTGCTAAAACCGTTACCAATCTGAGCGACGTGCTGGGTACCTGTCCAGATGCGCCTCGCCTTTCAGGTTCTTATCACGTTGCCGGACTTGCGCATTATGCCCATACCAATGATATTCGCTCTGACATACAAGGCAAACAGCTAGTCACGACTTATGGGGTAGCGCTATCGCCGCAAGTACCCAAGATCGAAATTCCAGTTCCCAGCACCAGTAAGAAAATCACCATCCTACCGGCATGCCAAAATACTGATATTGGCGGCAACTGCGCGATTGTCGACTTTAAAATTGTTAGTCAAACCAGCACCTCAACCAAAAACTCCGGCAAACTTTATGTAAACTGGGAAGACAGCGAGCAAGGCGGCGATTTTGACCAGGATGAGTGGGGCGTTTTGGACTATGAAGTGACCTCAACCACAGCCAAGATTACCACTCGCGTCATCGCCGAATCAACCATTTACAATATGGGATTCGGTTATGTTATTGGTGGCACAACCAAGGATGGTTTCCACGCACACTCCGGCATCGAAGGCTATGCCTATACCGACCCGCAAGGTGTGACAAGCTGTTCAAACTGTAATGTTGGCGATGCCGCCACCGCTGTAACGTACACTATCGGCTCTAGTTCAGGCGCTAGCCTGGAGCAGCCACTTTTTTACGCCGCAAAATGGGGCGGATTTATAGACGCAAACGGCGACAACAAGCCTCTTGTAACATCAGAATGGGACAGCAAGCCTGACGGCCATCCCGACGCCAAACCTGACCGCTACTTTTTTGCAACAGACCCTAAAAATCTTGAAACATCGCTGAAGGCAGCGTTTGACGATGTCGTGAAACGTACCTCATCTGCAGCATCAGCCGCCGCTAACTCCACCAGTATTCAAAGCGGCACCATGCTCTATCAGGCTCAGTTCAACTCCACCGATTGGAGTGGACATATATTTAACTTCCCGGTGAATAGTTCCGGCGCGGTCGTTGATGTTAACGCTGACGACAAGCTTGATGGCATAGATGCCAATTGGGATGCGGGTTTATTGATACCCACGTCAAGCAGAAACATCTTCACTTACAACGACAGTGTCGGCACTACTTTTTTCTGGGACAACTTAAGTGCCAGTCAGCAGACCCTGTTGCAAACAGACTCGATAGGTTCTGTTGGCTCGGTAACGCAAGGACAAAACAGATTACTTTGGATTCGGGGTGACAGAAGTCAGGAATCACCTAACGGCCTGTTACGCGCACGTACTAGTTCATTGCTGGGCGACGTGATTAACTCCGACCCAAACTATACCAAAACCGAAGACTTTGGTTACGCAGGCTTACCATCGACTACGAGCGGACAATCTACATACGCGCAGTTTGTTACCGATAAAACCAGCGGCACTACTCCTCGCATACCCATGATTTACGTAGGCGCTAACGATGGCATGCTGCATGGCTTCAGGGCAGATATAGGTAATAGCAATTCGGGCAGAGAAATATTAGCCTACGTGCCTGCCGGTGTTTATAGCAATTTAAGCAGGCTCAGTGAAATCGATTATGCTCATACCTATTTCGTCGACGGCTCGCCGACCATAGGTGATGCTTATCTTTCAGGCAGTTGGAAGACGGTTTTAGTCGGCGGACTGAATAAGGGCGGAAAATCCATCTATGCGTTGAATATTTCAAACCCCGCTGCATTTACGCCTAGCACAGATGTTTTATGGGAATATAGAGGCGGCACTACCGATACCGGCGCAGTAGGCACAACCGATGCAAACGGCATGGGCTTAACCTATAGTCAACCCCAAATAGGCTTGCTTAAAGATGGCACTTGGGCTGCGATTTTCGGAAATGGTTACAACAGCTCATCGGAAAAAGCATTTCTGTATATTGTGAATCTAAGTACCGGTGAATTAATCAAAAAAATCCCGACCAACGCCAGTACCAGCAATGGTTTATCAACACCAAAATTGCACGATAGCGATGGCGATAAAATTATAGACGCGGTTTATGCCGGTGATTTACAGGGTAATATGTGGAAATTTGACTTAAGTGCAACAGCGCCTACAGGCTGGAGTTTAGGCAATGGCGGCAATCCACTTTTCACTGCCACTAGAACCACGGGCATAGCTCAGCCTATTACAGCACAACCAGTGATTGGCGCTCATCCTGACGGTGGTGTGTTGGTGTTTTTTGGCACAGGTAGATACTTAACCGGCCCCGACGTCACAAATCTTGAAGTACAAAGCTTTTACGCCATCTGGGATAAGCCCTCATCCAGCACGACCGTACTGCGTAGCAGTTTGGTTCAGCAATCGATCACCGAAGAGATTGTCAGTACGCGCAGCAACTGTACTGATGACACGGCGACGCCTGCGAATGAATGCCTGATAACCTACGCACGAGAAAACTGTACTGATGACACCCTCACCCCAGTGAACGAATGTGCTGTAACTTATCCCTATTCGCTGCGAGGTACGTCATCTGCTACTGTCGATTACACCAGCAAGCGCGGCTGGTATATGGATTTACTGCCGCTTTCCGGCACAGCCGCCGGGGAAAGGGTGATTTCGTCTGCATTATTAAAACTGGATAGAATCATATTTTTGACCGCCATTCCCTCGACCGACCCCTGCAGTCCGGGTGGCACCAGTTGGTTAATGGAAGTTGACTTTAAAACCGGTGGAGCGACTGCCGTATCCTCGTTCGACTTGAATAATGACGACAAATTTGATGCCAAAGATACCTTACCCAGTAACAATACTGCCTCGGGTGTATTGTCCAATGTAGGCATGATCAAGTCTTTGGTGTGGCTGGATAAAGAAGGCACCGACGTTGCGGTAAAAGAAGGCTCCGGCACCAGCAGTAACATTCAATCCATTAAAAACAAAGGTGCCGCAGTATCAAGTGGTACGGCAAGCCGCTTATATTGGCTGCAAATTCAATAATTCGACCAGAAAAAACTTATGAATAACTTTAAACAAACAGGCGTAACACTGATTGAATTGATGGTGACTGTAGGTATAGTGGGCATTCTCACAGCAATAGCGTTACCGAGTTATCAAAACAGTGTAAGCAAATCCAGAAGGACTGATGCGAAAGGGGTCTTAGTGAGCCTAGCTAATGCAATGGAAAGATGTTTTACAGAAAAAAACAGCTATCTAGACAACGCTAGCGATAACCCTAACCCATCGTTGACTGGTTGCGGAGGTGGAACTACAGACTCTGGAACACCCATAATTTATCTAGTTCCCAATCAAACTAAAACGTATTACACGGTAACGATTAGCGACAATCCAGCCCCCACTCAAACCAGCTACACATTAAAAGCAGTTCCAACTGGCGCTCAATCTGGAAACGGCATACTTGAGTTAACATATACCGGGGTTAGGCGCTGGGATAGAAATAATGACGGCGACTTTTTGGATACCGATGAAACCAAGTGGGACTAAATACTAATAAAGGACCTGATGACTAAATCACCACCATCGCATCCCCATAACTAAAAAACCGATATTGTTCGGTAATGGCATGGCTATAGGCGTTCATCACCGCATCATAACCGGCGAACGCCGACACCAGCATTAGCAAGGTCGATTCCGGCAAGTGAAAGTTAGTCAACAATGCGTCGACCGACTTAAACTGATAGCCTGGGGTAATAAATAAATCGGTATCGCCAAAGCCGGCTTGCAGTTCACCACTGGTCGATGCCGATTCCAACGCCCTGACCGCGGTAGTGCCAATCGCCACTATCCTGCCCCCGCGCTGCCTGGTCTGGCGCACTGCTTCGACGCAAGCCTGGGATACGCTGTAGGATTCTTTGTGCATCACATGTTCAGACAAGTCTTCGACCCGCACCGGGCGGAAGGTGCCGCTGCCGACGTGCAAGGTGACAAAGCTACGCGCCACGCCTTTTTGTTCTAGCTTATCCAAGGTTGCCTGGTCAAAATGCAAACCTGCCGTGGGTGCCGCTACCGCACCGGGTTGGTCGGCGAATACGGTTTGATAACGATCCAGGTCGCTGACTTCATCAGCACGACTGATGTAGGGTGGCAACGGGATATGCCCCACTTCACTCAATAGCTCTAACAGGCTGGCTTCGGTTTCAAATTGCAACCTGAACAAGTCGCTTTCTCTGCCCAATACCCGGCAAACCGCGCCATTTTCCAGGATCAGCAAACCATCGGTTTTGGGCGACTTACTGGCTTTGACATGTGCTAATGCCCGATGCGTGTCTTCAATCCGTTCAATCAAAATTTCGACTTTACCGCCGCTGGCTTTTTGTGCGAACAAGCGGGCTGGCATGACTTTGGTGTCGTTAAATACCAGCAAATCATCGCTGCTTAGCATGTCGATAAAATCGGCAAATTGGCAATCGGAAATGGCGGCGGTTTGTTTGTCCAATTTTAATAAGCGACTGGCGGTTCGCTCCGGCAGTGGATATTGGGCAATAAGCTGTTCTGGCAACTGGTAATTAAAGTCGCTTTTTTTCATCGGAGTTTTTAGTGTTTCGGGATAACGGGGAATATTACACGCAGGACTGGCTATGAGGCATACAAAAGAAAGCTATTGACGTTATTGAATTTTGACTTATTGGCGCACCTATTACGGAGAACCTCATAAAAACCTACAATGCCTTTAGGTAAATTGAGCCCCTGTAAATCCAACCTGCTTTGTGCCATTTGGTTACGCTAATAGGGCCAAAAAACTGATATTAATCCCCTCATCCTAACCTTCTCCCGGAGAGAGAAGGGACTGATCGGTTTTTACGACAGCCTCCTCGGACAAGAGGCTTTTTATTTTTAGCAGTCTCGTTAAGCAGTTTGTTTAATGCAATGCCGTCAAGTTAAGTTCCCTCTCCCTCCGGGAGAGGGCTAGGGTGAGGGAATTAAAATAATTAATTTTTAGAGACTCCCTTAACCTACCGACGTTGCTGATAAAAGCTAGCCTTCAGCAGGCAACGCCCTGATCGCACAAACCAGCTTAGCCAGACTTTCATCATCCGGCAATTGCTCGCCCATTAAATAGCGCATCAAATCGGTATCTTCCAGCGCCAGCAATTGCACAAACGCCTGTTGTTCTGACGGTTCGGCAGCCAAATATGCAGCATCCAGATACCTAACCAACAGCAAATCCAACTCTAGCGTACCGCGCCGACAGCGCCAGCGCAGTTTGTTAACGTCGCTCACAAGTGGTCGCGTTCGACCAATAGTTTTTTGACTTCCGCGATGGCTTTAGCCGGATTCAGACCTTTTGGGCAAGTATCGGTACAGTTCATAATGGTATGGCAACGATACAGTTTGAACGATTCGTCCAACTCGTCCAGACGCTCTTTATCGTTATCATCCCGACTGTCGGCCAGCCAGCGATAAGCTTGCAACAAAATAGCCGGGCCCAGATATTTGTCGCTATTCCACCAGTAACTTGGGCAACTGGTTGAGCAGCAGGCGCACAAGACGCACTCGTAAAGACCGTCCAACTGGGCGCGTTCTTCTTTGCTTTGCAGACGTTCTGTCGTTTCCGGCGGCGCGCTTGCATTGGTCAACCACGGTTTGATCGAGGTGTACTGTTCAAAGAAATGACTCATATCGGCGACCAAGTCTTTGACTACCGACATATGCGGCAGCGGGAAGATCTTGATGGTGCCTTGATAATCGCTGATAGCCTTGGTACACGCCAGCGTGTTTTTGCCGTTGATGTTCATCGCGCAAGAGCCGCAAACCCCTTCCCGACATGATCGACGGAAGGTCAGGCTGCTGTCGATTTCGTTCTTGATTTTTAAAATGGCATCCAGCACCATCGGGCCGCAGTTATCCATATCGATTTCGTAGGTATCGATGCGCGGGTTTTCCCCGGAATCAGGATCCCAACGATAAACCTGGACGTTACGGACATTGGTGGCGCCTTCGGCTTTATAGGTTTTACCCTTTTTGACCACCGAGTTTTTGGGCAGTGTAAATTCAACCATTAGTAAACCCTCTCTTTAGGCGCAACGACTTCTACTTCGTCGGTGAGCGTGTATAGGTGGACGGGGCGGTAGTCGATTTTGACTTTGTTATCTTCGCGCCAGGTCAGGGTGTGTTTCATCCATTTTTTGTCGTCGCGTTTCGGGAAATCTTCACGCGCATGACCGCCGCGGCTTTCCTTACGGTTGCCAGCTGCAGTAATGGTAACTTGTGCTTGGCCCAGCAGATTATCCAGTTCCAGTGTTTCCACCAGATCGGTATTCCAGATCAAGGACTTGTCGCCGACTTTAACATCGTCAAACGATGCGGCAATTTCGCCGATGGCTTTGATGCCTTCTTTTAGGGTTTCTGCGGTTCTGAATACCGCCGCTTTGGATTGCATGGTGGTTTGCATTTCCATCCGAATGTCAGCGGTTTTACGGCTACCGTTGGCGTTGCGGATTTTGTCGAAACGCGACAAGGCTTTATCCGTGGCATCTTTTGCCAAGGTTTTGTGCGGCATACCGGGTTTGATCAACTCGGTGCAACGAATCGCGGCAGCACGACCGAACACCACCAAATCCAATAACGAGTTAGAACCCAACCGGTTAGCGCCATGTACAGAAACGCAAGCGGTTTCGCCAATCGCCATCAAGCCAGGCACCACATAATCCGGGTTGCCGTCTTTCAAGGTAACGACTTCGGCTTTGTAGTTAGTTGGAATACCGCCCATGTTGTAATGTACGGTCGGCAGCACTGGAATTGGTTCTTTGGTGGCATCGACACCGGCAAAAATCCGCGCGGTTTCGGTGATACCCGGCAGACGCTCGTGAATAATCGCCGGGTCGAGATGTTCCAAATGCAGATGCACGTGATCTTTTTTCGGGCCGATGCCGCGACCGGCATTAACTTCAACCGTAATCGCCCTGCTGACTACGTCGCGCGAGGCCAAGTCTTTGGCATGCGGTGCATAGCGTTCCATAAAGCGCTCGCCTTCGGAGTTGGTCAAATAACCGCCTTCGCCGCGCGCACCTTCAGACATCAAGCAGCCGGAACCATAAATACCGGTCGGGTGAAACTGGACAAACTCCATGTCCTGCAACGGCAATCCAGCCCGCAGTGCCATACCGTTACCATCACCGGTAACCGTGTGGGCAGAGGTACACGACAAAAAGGTACGACCATAGCCGCCGGTTGCCATGACAGTCTGATGACCACGGAACAGATGAATCGAGCCGTCGTCCAGGCACCAGGCCAGTACGCCGCGACACTCACCCTCTTCCATGATCAAATCCAGCGCGATGTACTCAACAAAAAATTCGGCTTTATGCTTTAAAGCCTGTTGATACAAAGTATGCAAAATCGCATGACCGGTTACGTCCGCTGCCGCACAGGTGCGTTGCGCCTGGCCTTTGCCATAGTGCGTGGACATACCGCCAAATGCGCGTTGATAGATTTTGCCTTCTGGGGTTCTGGAAAACGGTACGCCGTAATGTTCCAGTTCGATAATCGCCGGAATCGCTTCGCGGCACATGTATTCGATGGCATCCTGGTCGCCCAGCCAGTCCGAACCTTTAACGGTATCGTACATATGAAAGCGCCAGTCGTCCTCGCCCATATTACCCAAGGCAGCACTGATGCCGCCTTGCGCCGCGACGGTATGACTACGCGTCGGAAATACTTTACTGATACAGGCGGTTTTCAGCCCTTTTTCCACCATACCAAAGGTCGCTCGCAAACCGGCTCCGCCGGCGCCAACCACCACGACATCATGTTGGTGCTCGATAATATTGTATGCTGAGGCCATGAGTTACCTTGCCAAAAGAATGATGATAATCGCGAGCAATGCCGCAACACCCAAAACTAAAAAAGTCAGATTAGTGGCCCGTATCGCCAGGTTTCTTACCGGGATAGTGGACACATAATCTTCGATAACCACTTGCACACCCAAGGCAGCGTGATACACCACCGCCACCGTCCAGGCGATGATTGCCAGGGCGTTAATAGGCGACGACAACCAGGACACTGTGTCCGCATAAGGCGCGCTTAATGCTTTGGTCAACAATACGATCAACCAAATCGATAACGGCACCAGCGCCACCGCGGTAACCCGTTGATACCAAAAATGCCCGGAGCCACTATGCACCGAGAAAAAATCGGCGGCTTTTTCCAGATATGCTTTGTAATCCATAACCAGCCCTCTTAGGAAGCAATAAAGGTAATCAGCGTCAGCGAGGCCGAAGCGATTAGTTCGTAGACTGCATATTTATCCAGCGTCATGCGCTCGAAGGTTTTGCAAAAATCCCAAATCAAATGGCGAATACCGTGCACCAAATGAAAAAACAGGGAATAGATGAACCCCCAATACACCAATTTAAAAAGCCAATATGACATAAAGGCTTGCATCGCACCGTAAGCACCTTCGCCAGCGGCGATGGCGAACAGTACGTAGACGAACAACACCAGCCCCATCGACAAAAACACGCCGGTCATCCGGTGGCTAATTGATACCAGCCCGGTTAAAGGCAATCGATAGACTTGCAGGTGGGGCGAAAGTGGTCTGTTAGCTGACATGATTTACCCTGTGATAGTGTTTAAAAAATGGTCAAAAATCAACGCAACGGCCTTTGCGCTCCCAATCGCCAAAGCGCGTGGGCTCTGGGCCTTTGGGGCCGTTAATCTCTTTGGGAAGGGATGCACTTTGCTCGCCTGCCGCCGTAGTTTCGGCTTCGAGTTGCAGGTCTGCTGGCGCTGCTTGCTCGCTGGTTTGAGCTGAATTCATATCGGATTTCTGCATAAGTTAGCGGTTATTGATAGACACATA
>CAIOHN010000282.1 GCA_903858105.1 uncultured Pseudomonadota bacterium
CGGCGGCGGCACGGGTGGCGATGGCTCGCCGACGCAACAAAAATAACTATGGCGGTTGTAGCCATTTAATTTTACAGGGGATAAAACATGCCTAGTCTGCGCAGTAGCGGCAAAATTTTGGGTGCCTCGGTCAGCATCCGGCAATTGGCCAAACAACACAAAGTGTCATCACCCATTACCCTCAGTAAGCTACTGATCAAGTTGGGGGTGGCGGGTAGCCCGGAAATTGGCTTTAAGTTCGGCACCCATAATCTTGCGTTTGGCAACTTCGCCGATGGTGTGCCGGATTGGGATACGTTTAAAGATACTTTCGGTGCCGCCGAGATATATCACGAATTGTTCGACCCAATTTTCGGTCATCCGCTCTCCACGGCAGTCTTTTTCGGGGTTTACCAGCATTATTTGCTGGGCAAGGACAAGGGCGGCCTGGCGACTGGGTTCTGCTCCGCCCTGTCCAGCGTGGTGGCCGACAATTTCTGGACGGGCCGCGACGATACCCACGATCTCACCAAACAAAGCCTGCATAAACACCTTACGACCATACAAGGCAAATTGCTGAGCCGGGAAAGTCTGTTGCATTTTCACGATCAGGGTTTGGAAGGCATGGTTCGCGTGGAGCGCAGTTGCCGGGAAATCGAGGCGATTTTTATGCGGGGTTGCTCGCGCAAAACCGCACCGCTACTGTTTTTTATTCCAGCGGGTGGCGTTTTAAGCGATAGATTCCAGGAAAAGCTGGAACGCTCTCACTGCATCATGCCTTACCGCTTCGCCTACCCGCCGAACCACCCTTGGCCACAACTGGCGAAAGATGGCAAAACGACGGTCAACGACCTACACAACGTCGAGTTATACGTCTGGGACTGCAATCACCCGGCAGACAAAAACTGCAAGTTGGTTTTTAAAAATAACGGCGGGCAGATCGAGTATGCATATTTTCCGGGCTCATCTACCGCACTCTACACCAGCCAGGATGGCATTACGCTAGGCATGATGACCAACGGCGCCTATACGCTGGCTGATCACGATTTACCGTTTGGCGGGGTATTGGGCTATTCGCGCTTTATTCTGGACTTTTTACTGTCGCCGGCCGATTTACAATTCACCGACGCAAAGGGTTTAAAAACCGGCAATTTCGCCGGTCAAATCCATGCCGAGATTCCCGGCAGTCTGCCCTGTTATTTGTTGCCACGCGCTTATATGCTGCCAAGCGACGTCGCGCTCGAACGGCGCATTACAGGTACCGGTAACGGCCAATACACTTATAACTCGATTACACCTGATGGCTGCTCAGTAGTCTTACAGGGCGTCAACACTGCTATTGACCAAATCGACGAGTTGAGCCTAAGTCCCGATCAGACCGAGTTGCGGTTTAAACCGGGAGCAGCCAAAGACTTCAGTATGACGATAGCCAGACGTGTCGATGATCAAATACGCGGCTTGGTGGTTAGCGGTCTGGGCGGCGAGCCAGGCAGGGAGTTTCGTTTCAATACCTCGGCAGCGTTTGAATTTGCTCAGTTGAGCAACCTTGGTGGCGGGCGTAAGGTCGCAATTCAAACCTTGGCGCTTGATCAGACAGAAAAGCTTAAAAAAAGCCAGAAAGTCTCGACAGGCATGCTGGCCGCCAATAGTGAACTCAGCCTGGAAACCCTGGACTGGCAAAGATTGGATAACAGTTTGGCAAGGTTTAAAACACCTTAGGCGTTAAGACCGCCAACCCGAATCCGTTACGCTGCCCAGACAAGGCAAAACACGCATGCAAACTTACTTTCATTTGGAGAATACTATGCACAAAACTACACTTTCAAATGTTTTATTCGCCGGTCTATCGCTAGCCATGCTGTTGGCGCCGACCGTATCCCAAGCCCAAATGGAAGTTGGGGTAATGGGCGTGTATCAGAACGGCAAGGAGGTTGGCAGAATTTATGTGCCAGCGCGCGGTGCCAAGGACGAAACCTATGCCGAGCATTGGGTGCTGTATTCTGATTATGTGTACCCCAGTAAACACAGAATGGGCTTGGAAACCGTGATCGTGCCGCTGGATGAGCGCGTAGAATCCTTAGCGGCTTTCAAAAAAGGTCTGGCTGCCGAAGCGGGCGCTAAATACATCGACGTGTTGTCGCACGAATCCAAGCTAAAATGAGTTTTACTGCTGACAGGCCGAATCAATTCGGTCTGTAAGCCCAACTCTCGAATAGCCGATCGTCAGGCTGACGCCGCTTAAACCCTGCGAACCAGCCCCAAATCTTCTGTTTAATCGCTGATACAGTTGCGTTATTCAAGCTAACCCGCCAACGCCAGCAGTGTAGGCAAGACCTCGTCGCGCTGGTGAATATCCAGTTTGGTGTAAATCTTGCCGACATGATCTTTTACGGTGGCGGGTTTGATATGCAGGCGTTGGCCAATCTGCTCGAACGACACGCCTTGGCTAAGTAACATCGCCACTTCTTTTTGGGTTGGCGATAATGGCACATGCTGAATCGAGCGCAGGATTTTGAGTTTTAACGGTTCCCGATGCTCGATCGTCATCCCAATTAAACCGCCCTGCTCGCGATTTTCCTTATCCAGCCAATAAGCCCGGAACAAAAACTGGCCGTTTGGCCCGGAAAGCACGTAGCTCGGCGGCACGGCAGTTTCGCCACGATAAATGGCTTTTAAATCGCGGGTAAGGCGCGCCAGCCTGGCCATTAGCGCGTCTTTTTCCGTAAGGTGCTGCTCGGTAAGCTTGGGGTTACAGGCCAGACTGATTAGTTTTTTTGCTTCCGGGCTCAGAAACAATAACTGGCCCTGAGCATCCATAACTATCATGCCCGAAACCGCCTCTTTGCCATAGGCATCTGGTTCGTCGTTAGCCGCTCGCAACGCATGCGTCAGATAAGGCAACAACTGCGATACCAAAATCTGATCCTCCCGACTGAAAGGCTCATGGGATTTTGGGCGATACAAACGCAAAATACCATTGGGCTTGCCGTTGCACAGCGTAGGTACCAATAACACATGATGCATATCAAAGCGCTGATACACCAGATTGTACAGATCGGTGTCGTAAAAATTGGCATCCAGCACCAGCGGACTGGTAATCATTGGGTGGGTTTTCAACCAGCCAGCGACCCGACGCAGACGCTCTGAGGTATAGAAGTCAGCCACGACCTCGACCATGGTACCCGCCATATCACTAGCGTCGAAATCGGTGATGCAATAACTGGGGCGTAGTTGCTCGTCTACGCCAGAAAATACGTTACTCACCGAGGGAATCAAAGTAGGCACTGTGCGCAAAAACTCACTGATCAGCAATTCTTTACCCAGCCCGGAACAACATATTTGCCGCAGATACGCCAAGGCATGATTTCGTTTCATTGGAATATCTCCCGTTTTGTGCTTCTAAAAGTCACGCCGCCTGCAACTTTAACTAGTGGTTATTAGCTGCGGCCAGTAGCGTGGGCAATAATTCGTCGCGCTGATGAATGTTTAATTTGCTGTAGATCTTGCCGACATGATCTTTAACAGTCGTCGGCTTGATATGCAGACGCAGGCCGATCTGCTCGAACGTCACCCCTTGTGCCAGCATTAACGCGACTTGTTTTTGGGTGGGCGAGAGCGGCAGATCACGAATCGCCCGCAAAATTTTCAGCGTTAACGGCTGAAAATACTCAATAGTGACGCCGATCAGGCGCTGCACTTCCTGGTTGTGACCATTCAGCCAGTAGGCCCGAAACCGAAACTGGCCATGCGCGCCCGTGTGTATAAACGTTGGTGGCGGCAAATCTTCGCCACGAGAAATACCCTGCAAGTTGCGACACATGGTAGCCAACCGGATTAGCAGCCGGTCTTGCTTGCGTTGATCAGTTAATACCCTGGGAAAACGCGCCTGCGCCAGCAACACTTTTGCCTCCGGGCTTTGAAATAAAATGCCGCCCTGAATATCCATCACCAGCATGCCCGAACTACTGTCTGGACTGGCTTCAAAACTCACATCGTTAGCCGCCCGATAGGCATGCACCACATAGGGCAATAAACTTAAAAGCTGGGCTTGATCGCGGCTATCGAACGGCTTTTGGGAACTGGTGCGATATAAACCCAACACCCCGGCAGATTGTCCTCCCAATGACATCGGCGTCCACAACAAATGGTGCATATCAAATTGCCGATAAATCAGGTTATACATATCTGTTTGGTAAAACGCGCTTTCCATAATCCTGGGATCGCTGATCGTCGGATGCTGGCTAAACCAGGCCATAGCGCGCGCCTGTCGCTCTGGCGTGTGATATTGGTCAATAATGTCCGAAGCGGTGGCCGTCATGTCGGACAAATCAAATCCCGCTAAGTGGTAGGTCGGGATCAAACCTAGCTCGCCCACCGAAAAAGTATTGCTGTTGGACGGAATTAGTAGCGGCAACGACCTTAAAAATTCGGTAATAGCCACTTCCCGGCTCAGTCCTGAGCAACAAATCTGGCGCAGATACGCTAAAGCGTGGCTTGGTTTCATTCGCTAAAGAATGGTTGATTAGATTGCATTGGGCATTGCACCACATCCGCGTTCAACGAAACACCCTACCTGGGGAGGGTATTTGGCCAATACTCATCCGTAGTCAGTGGCAAAGACCTTGGATAGAGATTAAAGGCTAAGCCTAAATGTATTTAATATCAATTAATTCAGTCAATTAAATAATTTTTATCAAACAGCCAATCTATGCATGGTTTGCGGTGCAGCATAATGCTGCCGACTTCTAGCCGTATATCCCCTCTGCCGAGCAATTCAAACCCAAGCAGTTTGTTCACTACCCCCCGTGCGGAGGGCGATCCTGCTGATATTTGTTGTTATCGTTTGCCTCAACTCGACGCGCGGCTTCTGCTGCAGTCGAGGATGGCGTTAGGCCCGCACTGCCGATGCCGACAGCGCTGTACGACTCAACTGAAA
Organism: uncultured Pseudomonadota bacterium; assembly: GCA_903858105.1. Classification (GTDB taxonomy): domain Bacteria; phylum Pseudomonadota; class Gammaproteobacteria; order Methylococcales; family Methylomonadaceae; genus Methylomonas. The sequence continues at coordinate 4,916 of CAIOHN010000282.1, forward strand.
TATCCATCAACAGGACAAGACCATGAAAATTCAAATCGCAACATTACTCATGCTGCTGGCAAGCAACCCGCTGCAAACCGCGCTCGCATTCCAGCAACCGGATCCCGAAAGCGAACCTTACGAGGAGCCCGTTGCCGAACCACCACCGGCACCAACGCCTGCACCACCTGCGCCAACGCCTGCCCCCAGCGTACTGCCGGACAAGTTTAGCTGCCGGGATTGGACGCCACAGCCCGAAGAACAAATAGCCAGCGACTACGTAGAAAACATACGCCACAATTTTTGCAGTTCTCCTGCGGGTGCTCTGAAATTTGGTGAAGGCACAACGCTGGGCGAAGGCTTGAGCGGCGAAGTGACAGTGCGCGCGCCCCTGCCCGATCAAATTGGCTGGCGCGCCAACTCCACTGGCTATGCGATTGGTGGCTATAACGAAGATGCCTTGGGCCCGCATGGCGACTGGCTACCGCGCCCGGCAGTAGACCCCAGAACCGGCGCTGGCGTGATCAAGAATTGGCAAGAACTGGCAGATGCGTTGGACGCAGCCAATCAAGTGGTCGGCGACGCCATTGCCGCCAACCAGCCCATTCCCCGGCAAACAGTGTATGTGGGCGATGGCGTGGATATAGAAATTGACGACCACACCTTGTTGATCCCGCCCGGCCTGACCTTGGCCAGTGGCCGAGGCCGAGGCTTTAACCAGGAACGCTCTGAGGGTGGCGTTATTCGCAGTTCGGTTGACACTGCCGGGCAATCATTCGCTATGGTGATAGTTTCCAAGGAGTATCTACTGGCACGTTTCAATGCCAACTATGCCTTGCCGCTACCGCCGGTGCGCATCACCGGCCTGCGCTTTATTGGCCCTAATCCGCACGAAGATCCACCTACCTGGCACTGTAATGCGGTCGGGCGTATCGGCATTGTGGGTAGGGAAGTCGGTGAAATCCAGCATCCGTCCGAGATCGTCGACCGCGTGATCGAAATCGACAACAATGAGTTTTCATCCTGGCCGGAAACGGCAATCAGGCTGGAGGGTATACACGGCGGTTATGTACATCATAACTATATCCACCATAGCCAGCGACACGCGCAAGGTATCGACTTATTGGGTGCCTTATGCGCCTTGACATATATTGAAAAAATCCCCGGTTACGAGTTGACGCCAGACTGTCTCAAGCCTCTGCTTTATCCATTGCCTACACTAATCGATCTGGCGATTGATGGGCAAGGTCTGCACGGCAAGGGCTATGGCGTCAGCGTCAACAACGGCTTGTATTACATCGAAGCCAATCGCTTTGAAATGAACCGTCATTCCATCGCCAGTCGCGGCGACAAATACACCCAGTACATCGCCATGTACAACATTCAGGGCGAAGATGGACCTTCGCATCATTTCGATGTCCACGGCGGTCAGGACAGGGGCAAAGGCTACGATGCCGGCGGCAGCATCGTCTTTGCTTATAACACGCACTACGCCAACGATGAAGACGCCATTAACGTTCGCGGCAATCCGGTGGCAGGGGCCTGGGTGACCGGCAACCAGTTCCGGGGTAGTCGCAGCAATGTCCGGCAAACCAAAGTGCCAGGGTCGTGTAACTACACCCCCGGTAATGGCAGCCTACCCGGCACACAGACTTGCACCTATTCACCGGAACGGATGTATGTCGACGACACTAACGTGTTCGGTTTTTCCGAACCCGCAGTGGGTGGTGGTGGGCCTGCTGGTGGCAGTTCAGGTGGTCGCGGTCACGAAAAGCCGCCTATTCAACAGCAATAAGCCGTAACCATTGCTCAAAATTTTTGCCGCAAAGGCAAGCCCTTAGTCCGACGAGTTGCAGGTTTTCAATCTGTGGCTATCGACTAAACTGAGGCGTTAGTCGCAGTGGCGTATTTTGCTGCGGCGGCTACCCCCTCATCACTATGCATGACTTACTTATTAACAAACTGGAGAAATACCATGATTAACAAATCGACATATTTTGCTGGCCTGATCTTGCTGGGGCTAGGCTTACAGAGTTCGGCAAACGCAGCGCAAGCGCCCAATTTTTATGAATGTAGCGGCAAAAACGTCAACCTGGCGCTAACGGTGGGCAGCAAAGCAGAAGTCGGCATTTGGCCTGCCAAAACCAGCTTTAATCTGCAAATTGGCCAGAAAAGCTACAACTTTGAGGAAGCCGATATTACTACCGAATCGACGCTGATCGGTGACCTGTGGGAAGTGACTTTGGATTTTGTCAGCGACCTGCATATCGATCATGCCTCGGTGGTAATTCCAGACATTGCACTGGACAACGCACCGTTGAAATTTAAAAGTCAGTTAATCCTGACCCGCGTGGAGACACCGTTTATCCCGACTCCGTTTGTGGGTGTGGTAAATCCATCGCGCTATATCGACATTAATTGCGTGGCTTCGCAGTTGTTCTACTAGCACTAAGGTTGATGCCGCTAGACGCCAGGCGTTTAGCGGCTTTATTAGCACAGCATTAGGGGGTCGTGCGCAAACGCTTGTAGGCGTTGATCAAGCCGTTGGTAGAACTGTCATGGCTGTGCACTACTTCTTCGTTTTTAAGCTGCGGCAGAATGGCTCTGGCCAGCACTTTACCCAATTCCACGCCCATTTGATCAAAGGAATTGATATTCCAGATCACGCCCTGCACAAAGATTTTATGTTCATAAAACGCAATCAGCATACCCAAAGTTCTGGGCGTGAGTTTTTTGAACAAAAACGAACTGGAAGGCTTGTTGCCATCAAAAATTTTTGAGGCAATCAAGGCATCGTCGAGATTGGGTTCGTGGCTTAAGTCTTTTTTGACTTCGGCTTCGGTTTTGCCGCGCATCAGCGCTTCGGCCTGGGCCAGAAAGTTGGAGATCAAAATATCGTGATGATCCGGCAAGTTGTAATGACTTTGCGCCGCCGCCAGAAAATCGCCGGGAATCAGTTTGGTGCCTTGATGAATCAACTGAAAAAACGCATGTTGTCCATTGGTGCCAGGTTGACCCCAAATAATCGGGCCGGTGTTGTAATCGACCTTCTCACCATTAATGGTGGCACTTTTACCGTTGCTTTCCATATCGCCTTGCTGGAAGTAATCGGCAAAATATTTCAACGATTGTGCATACGGCAAGATGGCATAGGTTTCCGCATCATAGAAATTGTTATACCAGATACCCAGCAAGCCCATGATCACCGGAATATTTTTTTCAAACGGCGCACTACGGAAGTGTTCGTCGGCCAAATGCGCGCCCATCAATAATTCTTCAAAATTATCCATGCCTACGTAAAGAGCAATCGACATGCCAATGACCGACCATAAGGAATAGCGTCCACCGACCCAATCCCAGAACTCGAACATATTGTTAGGATCGATGCCGAACTCCTTCACTTTTTCTTCGTTAGTGGAGATCGCGACGAAATGTTTAGAGATAAGCCCAGGATCGATAGCCGACTGCAAAAACCAGTTTCGCGCCGAACGGGCGTTGGTCATGGTTTCTTGCGTGGTAAAGGTTTTTGACGAAATCAAAAACAGCGTGGTTTCTGGATTAAGCGGTTTCAGGGTTTCGACAATGTCGGTTTGATCGACATTGGACACAAAATGCGCTTTCAAGCCGTCTTTGCCGTAAGGTGCCAGTGCCGTATCGACCATTTTTGGCCCTAAATCGGAGCCGCCGATACCAATGTTGACGATGTCGGTAATGACCTTACCGGTGTAACCGGTCCAGGCACCCGAGCGCACTTGCTCGGTGAACACCCGCATTTTTGCCAGGACTTTATTAATTTCCGGCATCACATCCTGTCCGCGAAAAAACACCGGCTTGTTACTGCGATTTCGCAGTGCGGTATGCAAGACAGCGCGTTTTTCCGTGGTATTAATAATGGAACCTGAAAACATGGCCTCGGTTTTGGCAGAAAGCTCGGCGCGATTCGCTAATTTGATCAGCAACGGTAAGCTTTCTTCGGTAATCAGGTTTTTGGAAAAGTCGAACAGCAAATCGCCAAACGTCACCGAAAATTTGTCGAAGCGTTGCGGATCTTTATCAAACGCATCCTTCATGCAAAATTTGCCTGCAATCTCTTGGTGGTGTTGCTTGACGGCGTTCCATTCGGCAGAGTTTATTAATTTGGACATATTGTGGGTGTTTAATTAACCGGATAAGTGGTTTTCAGTAGATCTGAATTAATGAAGGCGATTTAGATGAATGTTCATAACCCCATTATAAGGATTGTCTTTGATAACTGACAAAAAAAATTGCAGCTCTGCGCAGACACTCCAACTATATTAGGATAGCCTTTCTTTGGCTAAGGTGATGTGCTAGAGTTAGACACTGTTTTGATCGAAATCAGGCAGTTACGTTAGCCATTGATTTAAACAATTTTTATGCATAACCGCATGAAAAATAATAAAAACTATAGAATCTATTTAACACGGGAAGGGGTATTTATGAGAAGCTCTCGCACTTTAAGAAACGGTTTCCTGGGCTTGCTTGGCCTGCTTTTTTCATCAGCGCTGATGGCGCATGGTGGTGCAGCGGGTACCGACACAGACCAATGTAAATTTGAACTGGAAAAAGACCACTGGATTCACTACACCGCTTACCAACCCAACGCCTACCCGGCTGAAGAGTTTTGCGGCAATATCCCCGATACCAACACGCTGACTCAGCTGGTATTCGATTATCAAGATCAACGCTACCGCGGCATGGCTATCGAATTTGAAGTCACCAAAGAGCCTGAAGGCAAACGCGTGTTCTTCCAGGCCGCCGAAAAACATAAATCCGGTACCGTGATTTTGAACCTGCCACAAGGCGTTGCAGAAGCCGGCAAACACCTTATCCACATCACTTTGCTGCAAGACAATGGCGAAAGACTGGACGCCCACATGAGCTTTAAAGCCGGTGGTGGTCAAGCGACCAGCAAAGGCAGCTATGGCTTGTATGCTCTGGTATTTTTTGCCGGTCTTTACATCCTGTATTTGTCAAACGCTGGCTTCAAACGTAAAGTCGATGAACTGATCGGCAAAGCCAAAGAAGTTTAAGCACTACCGACTGCATGACTCGTTATTCTGCCTGTGCTGTGCGGCAGAATAACGAGCTTTACCAAACCAAAACAACTCACAGCGTAATCAACGTTTTACACAACGCCCCTTCGAGGTAACGCAATAATGGTCAAATTCGTATCACTTGCCACACTAGTCTGTGCATTATCTGTCACACCGGTTTTCGCCAAAGAATTCCAGGATCACGACCAGATGATGAATCACGGCGACGGCCATTTGATGGATATGGATGGCGGCATGGTCATGGGACAAAACACCGACACTCTGCCCGGCGGCTGCGAGAAAATCGCCGCGACCAAAGAAATTACAGTACATGCCGGACACAAGTATTCCGAGAAATTTCCTGGCACCATGTTCGCATTCGATCAGCAGGAATATCAATTTGAGCCCTGCACCAAGCTGACCGTGCATTTCATCAACGACGATGAAATTCGCCATCAATGGATGATGCATGGCCTGCCAAAATATCTGTACCCAAAAGGCATGTTCCACTTGGAAGTCAGCGGCCCCGGCAAAGTTACCGGCACCCTGATTCTGCCACCGGGAGACAAAACCTATCTGGTGCATTGCGACATTGCCCAGCACATGGAAAAAGGCATGAAGGCCCAACTTAAAGTCGGCAAAGGCAGCGAAGATTTACCCAGCATTCCTGGCGTAACTGCAGCCGTTTTTCCAGACGACTACAGCGGCAGACCTTACGACCCTAAACTGGACGCACCTGCGCCCTATACCATTCCCGTCGTAGCACCAGCTGCCGCAGCGGCCAAGGCTGCAGCAGTGGCACCGGCATCCAATGAATCTATCGTTTCCGGCGTGACAGTCGTTGGTTTGGCTATCGGCCTGATAGTTGCACCTTTGCTGGCAAGGCGCTTTAAAGACATGAGCGCTGGCGAGATTGTCGCCACCGTGCTTGAGCAAGTCGCGCAAGTAGTTGGATATGTGATCCAGTTAGTCGCCAAGCTGATTAAAATGGTCACCGGCAAAAACGTCATCGCCTTACCTGAAAACAAGTAAGACCTGACTTGAAAGCCCCTGAAACAGCGGTTTCAGGGGCTTTTTTTATGAGAAAAACAAATGCAGTTTGAATCTTTAGGCCCGCTGGGATTGTTTGTCAGCGCCTTTATTTCGTCGACTATTGCGCCAGGCGGCTCGGAAGCGGTACTGGCTTATCTGGTCAACAGCCAACAACATTCGGTCAGCCAATTGGTGACTATCGCCAGCATCGGCAACACTCTGGGCGCATTAACCACCTGGTGGCTGGGTCGCTGGACGGCCAACCGCTATCCGGCTGCCGAAACCAATCTGGCAAAACAGCATCAAAAATCCTTAAATACGGTGCGCCGCTGGGGTAGTTGGGCCTTGCTATTTTCCTGGTTGCCGCTTGTTGGCGATGGCTTATGTTTTGCTGGCGGCTGGTTGCGGCTTTCTATGCTTTCCTCGCTACTGGCGATTTTTTTAGGTAAAGTGCTGCGCTATATTGCCGTCGCTTACGCATTTGTATAAATCATGACATTTTTTTCCTTACCTCACTTCCCGGCTATCGACAGCCTTGCCGAACATCAGCGCCGCGATTACCAAATTGCCGCGTTCACCTTCGTCACGACTACCATCTGCCTGACAATGGACGGCTTCACGCCGCAATTCATGCAGTATGTGCTGGCATTTTTCGGCTGGCTGTTTTTGATTGTCTGGCTGCGCGGCGAGTGCAAATACGTGCGCACCCAAGTTGCAGTGGCGGTAACGTTTGCGGTCATCGGCGAATACTTCGCCTCTGTGTACATGAAAGGTTATATCTATCGTTTTGGCAACGTCCCCGCCTACGTGCCCGCTGGTCATGGTTTGGTTTACCTGACCGCCGTCGCCCTGGGCCGCTCCGGTTTGTTCCAAAAACACGCCCGCCGCATTGCAGTATTTGTGGTCAGCGCTTGCGGCCTGTGGGCCTTTTGGGGTATCAGCGGCTATAGCCAACGCCCCGACATTATCGGCGCGGTATTATTCGTGGTATTTTTGCTGTATCTGTTCAAAGGCCGTTCGCCTATGGTGTATCTGGGTGCATTTTTTATCACCTCCTGGCTGGAAATCGTCGGCACCTCGGCCGGCACCTGGGCCTGGGCAGCCATTGATCCGGCTTCAAAACTACCGCAAGGCAACCCGCCCAGCGGCGTGGCGGCTTGGTATTGTTTGGTCGATGCAGTGGCTATCGCCGGTGCTGGCCCGGTGTTGCAAGCCTTCACCAAAACCGCACAGGTGTTGCAGCGGCAACGGGCTTAAGCATTTAGCTTACAGCCTGCAAGCGTACCCGATCACCCACCCGAATTACGCCGCCAGACAAAATACGGGCCGTCATTCCGCCATGTCCGCGCAGCGCGTTATAACTACCCGCGCCCAACTCCGCAGCCATTTTTGAGCAAGGATCACACGGCCCGGTGATCTGAATAATCACCTCATCCCCCACCGCCCATTCCAAGACCACGCCTGGAAACGGCGAGCGCATACCGACAAGATTAAGCCCGGAAACCAGCAGATTGCGTCGCAGACGTAGCGGATCGAGTTCCGTAAGTCCGCACCAGTTAGCGACCAGCGGCAAATGCTCTAATTGAAACAAAGTCACTTCGCGTTTTGACGATGCCTTGCGAGCGCGCGCACTGTTTGCCCGACGATCACCGATCAAGCCCAGCCCCGGTTCCGCGCGGGCTTCATTCACCAAAATCGCCGGCTCACCGCGCACCGGACGCAAGATGATGGCTTCTATTAAACCTTCCGAAGCGAATTGTTGGCTGAGGTTGCGCAGAGTCATGGATTTGGATGGATTAACTGTTAAGTAGCCCGTATGCAGTGCAACGAAATACGGGGCTTTGGAGCCTACTAACCCGGATTCCGCTACGCTCCATCCAGGCTACGCGCTCACCCAATTTTCTACCTGCAATCCTGCTATTCTCAAAAACTCCCGCTCATTATTGGTCACCAGAATCCAATTCTCTGCTCTGGCGTGAGCTGCCAACCACAAATCGTTATTGCCAATGATTTGTCCTTGGCGCTGTAAATCAGCACGGATCTGTCCGTAATATTCGCCGACGGCTTCAGGTAAACTGTAAATCGGAATGAGTTTGGTCAGATTTTTGATCACGGCCAGAGCGCGTTCGCGAGCCTGACTTTTCTCAGTACCGAAGATCAACTCACCCAGGGTTACGACCGACATCGCCAAATCATTGGCAGCGTGGCGAGCAAACCGCTCTCGCACTTCCGGAGGATTATGCTTGGCGATGTAGATACAGATATTGGTGTCAAGCAAGTAACGTGTGCGCATCAGAACGACTCGCGTTCTTGCGGCGGCAAGTCCTCTCGACCAGCAGGCATAAAGTCGTCCGGTAGTGCCGCCAACGCATCAAAAATTGCAGTTGCGCTGACTGGTGTCTCCCTCAACACGACTTCATTGCCGCGGCGGAAAATTTCCACACGGTCACTATTAAAGCGAAATTCCTTCGGTAACCTTAGGGCTTGACTGTTGCCGGATTGAAAAATGCGAGCGGTCGCCATACTTGCTCTCCTGAAAACGCTGTATATTCGGAGAGTATATACGTTTTGCGAAATACAATCGACTTCGTCACTAAACATCCATAATCCTTCTCTGCTGACGTTTTACGGTTAAAATAAGTTCTTAATTTAAACCCAAGCGCATTCAACACAGAACATGGAAAAAACCTATTCCCCGCACGCAATCGAACAACGCTGGTATCAACTTTGGGAGGAAAGCGGTTATTTCGCCGCTAAACAAGACGGGGAGTCGTATTGCATCATGATTCCGCCGCCCAATGTCACCGGCAGTTTGCACATGGGCCATGCGTTTCAGGACACCATAATGGATGCCCTGACCCGCTACCATCGGATGAAAGGCTATAACACTTTATGGCAACCCGGCACCGATCATGCAGGTATTGCCACGCAAATGGTGGTGGAGCGCATCATCAACGCCAATGGCAAAACCCGCCACGATTTGGGCCGCGACGCCTTTATCGAAAAAGTCTGGGAATGGAAAGAAGAATCCGGCGGCACCATCACCCGCCAATTACGACGCATGGGCTCGTCCCTGGATTGGGAAAAAGAACGCTTCACCATGGACGACGGCATGTCGGACGCGGTGCAGGAAGTATTCATCAAGCTCCACGAAGAAGGCCTGATTTATCGCGGCAAGCGTCTGGTTAACTGGGATCCGGTGTTACACACCGCGGTATCCGACCTGGAAGTGCTGTCCGAAGAAGAAAGCGGTTCGATGTGGTATATGCGTTACCCATTAACCAACGGCAACGGCCATTTATTGGTCGCCACCACCCGCCCTGAAACCATGTTGGGCGACGCGGCCGTGGCGATTCATCCCGACGACGAACGCTATAAACATTTGCTGGGCGAGTTTGTCGAATTACCGTTGACTGGCCGCCGCATTCCCATCATCGCCGACGAATATGTCGATCCTGAATTTGGTACCGGTATCGTCAAAATCACCCCGGCGCACGATTTTAACGACTACGAAGTCTGGTCGCGGCACAAGCATATCTCGGCCATTGCCGATTTGCCGCATGGCGGCTTGATCAATATCTTTACCGTCGATGCGGCGATACGCGGCAACGATGACGAATACACATTAATCCCCGCAGCCTATATTGGCTTGGATCGCTTCGAGGCGCGCAAGCAAATCATCGCCGACCTGGAAGCCCAAGGCTTGCTGGAAAAAACCGCCGATCATAAATTGATGGTACCGCGCGGCGACCGCACCGGCGCGGTCATCGAGCCTTTGTTGACGAATCAGTGGTACGTCAAAATCGCGCCATTGGCCAAACCGGCCATCGAAGCCGTCGAAACCGGCGCGATCAAATTTGTGCCCGACAACTGGAAAAACACCTATTTTGAATGGATGCGCAACATCCAGGACTGGTGTATTTCACGGCAAATCTGGTGGGGCCACCGCATTCCGGCCTGGTATGACGATCACGGCAATACCTATGTCGGTCACTCGGAAGCGGAAATCCGCGAGAAGCATGGCCTGGCTGCGGATTATCCGTTGAAGCAAGACGAAGACGTGCTGGACACCTGGTTTTCCTCGGCTTTATGGC
>CAIOHN010000283.1 GCA_903858105.1 uncultured Pseudomonadota bacterium
CGGATGAAAGACGAGGAATGGGATGACATCATCAACACCAATCTGACCTCGATTTTCCGGATGAGCAAAGCCGTATTGCGCGGCATGATGAAAGTGCGTTACGGCCGGATTATCAATATTTCTTCCGTAGTCGGCTCCACTGGCAACGCAGGTCAAACCAACTATGCAGCGGCTAAAGCCGGCATGGTCGGCTTCGCTAAATCGATGGCCAAAGAAGTGGGATCGCGAGGCATTACGGTCAACACCGTAGCCCCTGGCTTTATCGACACGGACATGACCAAAGAATTAAACGAAGACATCAAAAAATCCCTGCTGGCTTCGATTGCATTAGGCCGCTTGGGCCAACCGGAAGAAATCGCGCATGCGGTGTCATTCCTGGCATCCGAGCAGGCATCGTACATCACCGGCGAAACATTGCACGTCAACGGCGGCATGTATATGCCTTAATGGCTAAGCCGTTCTGACCGGAAAATTAAAAGGCCGATAACTTAGTTATCGGCCTTTTTTATGTAACCTTCCCGATGCTTGCCAGACTATTTAACCCAATCACCCCCGCTGCAACACCATAGCCACTGCCGCAGCCCGCGTGGACACGCCCAGTTTTTCAAAAATATGCTCCAGATGTTTGTTCACCGTGCGCGGACTGGTCGTGAGGATAATGCCTATTTCCTTGTTGGTTTTACCGCGGGCTATCCACATCAAAATCTCGGCTTCGCGGAAAGTTAATTTCAATTTATCCCGCAAAACTTCTGGCGTCCATTGCGCATCTTCGCGCTGCAACAGTAACAAATATTCATCGGGGTTATGACTGGCGCTGACTTGGGCGACAAAACCCGGCGCCAGCCGGTGCGATTCCGACTCCACCACCGTTCGCCCAATTTGCCGCAGCCAGCGCTGAAACCAGCCTCGTAGCGCATCAGGCAGCAAATCGTCTACAACACAGCCCTGTTCAGCACCCTGCAAGCGACTAAAATCAGTCAGCCATACGCCAGCCGCTGGCGTTAACCAGCCGATACGCCCTGCGGTGTCGATAGCGACCGCAGCAAAATCGTTATGATCCAACAAGCTTTCGGCGCGGCGCAAATTGCGGGTTTGGCTTAAATGCACTTCAATACGCGCCAGCACTTCTGCAGGCCGGATCGGTTTGACAATATAATCCAAAGCCCCTTCGCCAAAGCCGCGCAATAGATTCTCCAACTCGCTCAAGCCGGTCATGAACAACACCGGAATCGGCGCCGTCTGCGGATCGGCTTTGAGCCGACTGCAGGTTTCAAAGCCGTCGATACCCGGCATCATCACATCCAGCAAGATAATGTCCGGCTTTACATATTGAATCTGCTCGATGGCGGAATAACCGTCGGTTGCCACCAGCACCCGATAATTGGCCTCAGACAAGGTATCCGATAACAAGGCCAAATTGCCCGGTGTATCGTCCACGATCAACACAATGCCGTTTGTAGCGGATGCTGCCATCATCGACTTGCCTCCTGCTTATGCATGTTCAACATTTTTCTAATTTCGCCGATCCGAAATTGGTTAGCCAAAACCAGCAATTTCGCAAAGAATACGCTAAATTGCGGCTCTGCTTGGGCCAAGCGTTCCAGTTCTTTCTTCAAACCAAGCAAATCACCGATACGCACACACTCCACACAAGACCACAGCAAGTCTGCCGACGGTATTTGCATAACACTATCTTCGGTATCCGGCCGTGCTGGTAGCGCATCCTCTTGATGTAACCATTTCAATGCCAAATACAGTTTCAATTTGTCCATTAACTGCGGCACCTGTATCGGCTTGGAGAGAAAATCGTTGCAGCCAGCATTTAGCGCGGCCAAACGGTCGCTGGGATAGGCGTTGGCACTCAACACCACAATCGGCATATTCCATCCCTGCTCGCGCAATAAAATGGCAGTTTCTATGCCGCTGATGCCGGTCATGGAAATATCCAGCAAAATCAAGTCAGGCTGACGTTCCGCGACCTTAAGCAAACACTCTTCGCCGGAGCAGGCTTCGCTTAAATAAAAGCCTAGCGGTTCCAGCATGGATAATAATAATTCGCGGTGTTCACGCTGGTCATCCACCAGCAAAATCTTCCGCCGCGGGCCTTGATAGCCAATGATATTAGCTTGCGGCTCGGTCTCTATATCAGCACCCAAACTGGGTAACAACAGACGCACGGTAAAGGTAGAGCCTTCGCCTTCCTGACTTTTTACCGTCAACTCGCCGCCCATTACTTCGGTCAAAATCTTGCTGATCGTCAAACCCAAACCGCTACCGGCAATCGCATCACCTGTGGGATTATGCAAGCGGGTAAAGGGTTGAAATATATGCTGCAACTGTTCTGCGTCGATACCGCTGCCGGTATCGCTAACCTGAAAATTAGCCACCCCGCCGCTGTAACCAATCCGCAAACCGACTTCGCCGTTAGCAGTAAATTTAATCGCATTGCTGAGTAAATTGATGAGTATTTGCCCGACGCGTTTTTCGTCACCACGCACGCGTTGCGGTAAGGTATGCGAAATCTGGCAGTTAAAATTCAAGCCCTTGTCTTCTGCTTGCAGCTTATAGGTGTGTACCAGATGTTCGATAAATTCTGGAAAATTAATCGGCTGGTATTTCAGTTCAAACTTTCTGGCTTCGATACGGGCAATATCCAGAATATCTTCGATCAGGGCGCACAAATGCTCGCCACTGCGTTTTAAGGTTTCCACCGCCTGCTGGCGGTGTGCCGGAATGCTGGGATCTTGATGCAGGATATGCGCATACCCAATAATACTGTTCAAGGGCGAGCGAATTTCGTGGCTCATGCTACTTAAAAACCGGCTTTTAGCCTGATTGGCGGTATCGGCCATCTTCATGGCTTGCTGCAATTTGCGGTCGGTTTTTTTATGTTCTTCGATTTCTTGTAACAGCAACTGGGTCTGTTTGGCGGTTTCTTCGTGCGCCACCCTTCGGCTCTCGGCGTTTAATATCAACCACCAGGTACATAAACCAATAAACACCAGCAAGGAAGCGTAGATTTTTAAAAAATTATTCAGCAACAACTGAAACGCCGGAAAATCCTGCTGAACGCTGAGTAAATCCTGATAGTAAATAATGCTGATAAAAATCCCGGTCAATATCGACAGGAACATAAACATCAAGCCAAAGCGCAGCAAACGCAAGCGGGCATGCAGGCTCATGGCCTTGGGTAAAAAGCGCTTGGCTATGGCTTCCAGATAATCGTCGAAACGAAACCCCACTTTACAGGCATCCAGACAGCGGGCATCCAGCGTACAACACAAGGAACAAATACTGCCTGCGTAGGCTGGGCAATACGCTACATCTTCTTGCTCAAATTCGTTCTCGCAAATCGAACATTTACTATGTGACTTGCGATTATGCTTTTTGCGATCACGCGCCAGATAGTGCTTACCGCCGGTAAAATAAGCGATGCTTGGCACCAAGATAAACGACAGACTCAAGGCGATAAAGGCCGAAAACGCCTTGGGGCCTTCGCCAAATAACCCCACATAAGCCAGAATCGAAATCACCGACGCAAAAAAGGTGGCAATAATCCCCACCGGATTTAAATCGGACAGATAAGCGCGTTTGAATTCGATGATTTTTGGACTTAAGCCCAGCGGCTTATTGATCATCAATTCCGCCGCCACCGCGCTAATCCAGGCTATCGACATATTTGAAAACAAGCCCAATACTTTTTCCAGCGCCCCAAATACGCCAAATTCCATCAACAATAGCGCGATCATCACGTTAAACAACAACCACACCACCCGGCCCGGATGGCTGTGCGTCAGACGCGAGAAAAAGTTGGACCAGGCCAAAGAACCGGCGTAGGCATTGGTGACGTTAATCTTGATCTGACTCAACACCACAAACAAAGTCGTGGTCGCCAAAGCCCATTTCGGGTCGTCGAACAATTCCTTATAAGCCACCAGATACATTTGCGTTGGCTCGTGCGCGTGTTGTGGGCTGATACCATGCCGTATCGCCAAATGCGCCAACAAAGCGCCGCCAATTTGCCGCAGCACCCCAAACACGATCCAGCCTGGCCCGGCAGCCAGCAACGCCGCCCACCAACGCAGACGATTAGCTTTGGTTTTATCCGGCATAAACCTTAGAAAATCGACTTGTTCGCCGATTTGCGCCACCATCGAAAACGCAACCGTCGTCGCGGTACCGAACAGCAACCAATCAAAACCCTGCCCGCTACCGGCGATCCAGAAATAGCTTTTCAGCGTCATCAAGGCCTCGGGCTCGCGCATCGCTACCGCGATATACGGTGCAAACAACAAGACCAACCAGACCGGTTGCGTCCATAACTGCATCCGACTGATAGTGGTAATTCCAAATGTCACCAGCGGCACCACGATTACCGCGCTAATCACATGCGCTACCGCCAGTGGTATCTGAAAATACAACTCGATAGCCAACGACATGATCGAGGCTTCCAAGGCAAACAAGGTGAAGGTAAACGAGGCGTAAATCAATGATGTAACCGTGGAGCCGATATAACCAAAACCGGCAGCGCGGGTTAATAAGTCAATATCGATATGGTAGCGGGCAGCGTAATAGCTAATCGGCAGGCTGGTGATAAAAATCACCAGGCCCACGATTAAAATCGCCCAGCAGGCATTGGTAAAGCCGTAATTGATCGACAGAAAGCCGCCGATAGCTTCCAGCACCAAAAACGAGGTTGAGCCAAAAGCCGTGTTGGCAACTTCAAACTCCGACCATTTGCGGAAGCTGCGTGGTGCGTAGCGCAGCGCGTAGTCTTCCAACATTTCGTTGGCGACCAGGGCGTTGTAGTCTCGGCGGATTTTGGTGATATTTTGGTGGATGGCTTTCATTATTTTGTGACGCTAACGCGACGGGTAATTTGTATGTCGGTTCTCGCCCTGGCAACAAATCGACAGGACAGCCGATTTGCATGCAGCACCCGCAGGGCGAAACACACGGATTTGTTTCGTAAAACCGACTTTAAAATCAGCCGTCGCCCCAGCGACACAGCAAATCACCGCCTCTCATGCCCAAACTGAAATATCACCGGCGTGCCCTGATTATGAATAATA
>CAIOHN010000284.1 GCA_903858105.1 uncultured Pseudomonadota bacterium
CGCGGTAGCGGTAAGGCACCACACCACCGGAACCTTCACACTCGGCATCCCACATCACCCATTTGCTGGGGCTGGCATCCGCGTGGCGACTGTATTGAACAATGACATCGCCGGAAATGGTCACGGTCTGACCAAACAACACTTGGCCGACATCCATGGTGATGTTGGGATGGCGGTTGAAGGCTTCCAGTAGTTGCGCAGCCGCCGAGGAAAAACCTTTTGCGCCTTGTTTGCCATAGGCGTAAAACTGCACGTGCGCCAAGTGCATTGGCAAACCTTGCGCGGCCTCCATGGTGGAGACAATGGTATCGATGTTGCCGGGAACACCGAGGTTGTTGCAGTGAACGTGCGGCGGATGCGGTACGCCGAGCTGGCAGGCCGCGGTTTGCAGGGTTTGCAGAATCTGCCGCGAGCTGACGCCGTAATCCGGCACAATGTCATCCAGATCGAATTGGCGAACATTGCTTTTAAACGCATTGGCACCACCGGCGTTGATAATTTTCAGGCCTAGGGCGCGGGTGGTGTTCAAGGTCCAGGCCACATAATCGTTGATCTGGTTCTGGCCGGCCTTGGCCCTCATCAGCCGCAGCAGCAAGTCGTCGTTGCCGAGTATCGCCAGCGCGGCGGTGTCCAGAATCGGGATGTCGGCCATTTGTAGATGTACGTCCAACGCATTGACCGGCAGCATCGCCGGTTCGACCACGGTGGTGTAACCCATGCGGGCGTAGCGGTAGCCGGTGTCGGTACTGGACCATTTGGCACTGGAAAAGGGGTGATTGAGCCGCCGCGCCATGTGGTTGCGATGTTGTTCCGGCAACAACAGCCGGGCAGTGTTGACGTTGCCGCCGGCGATGTGGCTGTGAATGTCGATGGCCCCGGCCATGACGATTTTGCCCGCCAGATCATAAACCGCGTCGAACTTGGCATCCGGACCGGGATCATTTGCCATCAGTCCGTCTTGAATGAACAAATCACGCTGTTCGCCATGAAGATTTTGTGCGGGATCATAAATCGAGCCGTTTTGTAGTTTAATCAACATCAGTTTTGAAGTCTGTAGAGTACGCACCGCGTACCATGTTCGAGGTTTCGGATGAATCGATGGCCAAAAGGTACGCGATGCGTACCCTACGCTTTACAACATATCCAAGGTTAACAATAGCCGACGCGGCTGCACGGCGGTTGGCTGCGGCGAACGGTGTACCAAACCCTGGCCTTCATTGCCCTCCCAGTTTTCGCCTTTCATCAAACCTACTGCGTAAGCAGGCATCCACCTGATCGCGGTTTTGTCGAGGATCAGACCGGAATGCTCATCCGGCAAGCCGCCGCTGCCCATGCCCAGTTTCTGCCTATCCAGAGCGTACTCCGGTAGCCATTCGGTGCCTATACCACCGTAACTGCAAATCATCCTGGCTGGCACTCTATCCACATGAAAGCGCGGACACATGGCGTTTTTCAGAGTTCGCAGACGCAAGCCAGCTTGCTTGAGCCCAAATAGTTCACAAAATGCGGATGTCAATAACTCGACATCCTCCAACCATTCTGCATAACCCTCGGTAGTTTTGGCTTGGGGCCATAGGTTGGCAAAATCAAACTGTTCGGGATTGACCGGCTGACTCAGTTCCAGGTTGCCGAATTGCCGCAAGGCTGTATAGACAAAGCTTTCGATGGCTTTGGGTATTGGTCTTTCTATCAGGCAAAGATTCACGCCGTCATCGTAAATACCCGTTAAGTCGGCAAAATTCCTAGAGATTATGGTTCTGTTAGCCGGTTTATACGAAACGGGCTGGAATGAGACGATGCCATTTAATGGCATGGTGGACGATTGGCGAAAGGGTATGCGAGCAAACACAAAAATCTCCTTAATGAGCTATCAGGATCTGTTCGAAAAACACAATGAACTGCATGAAAACAATGCCCATACCAAA
>CAIOHN010000285.1 GCA_903858105.1 uncultured Pseudomonadota bacterium
ACGACTGGTTACATCGCCATGCGGGAAGTGTCGAGGCTGGTTTAGGTAAGAGTCGCTTACTGCTGGTGTGTGATGTCGGCGGTGGCACGACCGATTTGACGTTGATCAATATCGAACCCGGTCAGCACGAACCGAAACTGACGCGCATCGCAGTGGGCGATCATTTGATGCTGGGTGGAGACAACATCGATCTCACTTTGGCGCATCTGGCCGAAAGCCGATTACGTCGTGGTGATAAAAAACTCTCGACCGCGGATTTATCGCAATTGCTGGAACAATGCCGCGTGGCCAAGGAACGATTATTGGCTGACGATGCGCCGGATCAGATGGTTGTGACTTTACTGGGGAGTGGTTCAAAACTGATTGGGGGCACACAGTCGACAACGCTCACGCGAAAGGAAGTTCGAGACATTGCATTGGAAGGCTTTATGCCGCTATCTGCTCTTCAAGAGTTGCCGGATAAAAAGCGCAGTGGTGTGGTGGAGTTTGGTCTGCCTTATGCGGCAGAACCGGCAATCAGCAAGCATATTGCTGCTTTTTTGCAGACTCATGCCCAGGCTGCTCAGGCGGCGTTGATGGGGGAGGGCATCGTACCGGATTGCCTGCTACTAAATGGGGGTGTCTTTCGCAGTCAAACCTTGGCACAGCGACTAATTGCCTTGCTGGCTGGATGGCGCGGTTCGGATCCCCTGGTGTTGGATAATCACCATCCTGAATTGGCGGTTGCTTATGGCGCAGTCAGTTATGCACTGGCACGGGCAGAGAAAAAGCTCAAAATTGGTGGTGGCGCGGCGCGCAGTTATTTTCTGTTGGTCGATGATGGCGAAGGGCAAACTCGCCGTGGCTTATGTCTCTTGCCCAAAGGCAGTGAGGAAGGCCGTGAAATCGTGTTGATGGATCGACAATTTGCCTTACGGCTCGGTCAGCCGGTGCGGTTTCACCTCTTGTCGGCCAGTGGTGATGGCGATTATCAACCAGGCGAATTAGTAAAACTGGACGATGACGAGCGTTTTCACAGTTTGCCCCCTCTCGCGGTTGCTTTTGCGGGCGAGCAAAAAACCGAAATTGCAGTGCAACTGGTCGCTACCTATACAGAAGTGGGTACCTTGCGCTTGCAGTGTGTCGCGGTCGATGACGCGGCCTTACGTTGGGATGTGGAATTTCAGATTCGTAAGCAAGCAAGAAGTACAGTCAGCGCGGACTTGCCGGCTGAATTACCCCTGGCCATGCAAAAAATTCAGGCGGTTTTTGGTGCTAAGTCCAAACTTGTAGATCCGCAGGCCGTGAAAACCCTGCGTGCCGACCTGGAAAAAATCCTCGCCGCGCCGCGTGCGGAGTGGACGACACCCGTGTTGCGCGAATTGTTCGGGGTTTTATTGGAAGGCGCCAAATACCGGCGTCGCAGTGAGCAACATGAAAGGCTCTGGCTGAGTCTGAGTGGGTTTTGTTTGCGGCCCGGATTTGGTTATCCGCTGGACGATTGGCGTGTAGAGCAATTATGGAAGCTCTACGCCGAAGGCTTGCAGTTCGTCAACGAGAAACAGAACTGGACCGAATGGTGGACTTTGTGGCGTCGTATCGCCGGCGGTTTGAATGCAGAGGCTCAACTGCGCCTGTTTAACGATATTCATAAATACATCGATCCCGCTGCGGCCAGACAACCGGGCGTTGCCAAGCAATTGGTTGTGCGCGGCTATGAGGACATGGTACGTCTTGCCGCTGCGCTGGAGCGTTTACCTGTCAGCGAGAAAATTCGTCTCGGTGGCTGGTTACTCAAGCGCCTGGAAAAATCCGGCGAACCCGAACAAAGTTGGTGGGCACTTGGTCGGGTTGGCGCGCGCATTCTGTTTCATGGCAACAATCACGAAGTGATTCCAAGCGAAACGGCGTGCCAGTGGTTAACACAACTCATGAGCGTGGACTGGAAAAAACAAGCCCAAGCAGGCTTCGCAGCTACT
>CAIOHN010000286.1 GCA_903858105.1 uncultured Pseudomonadota bacterium
ATCGGCGCACTGATCGTCATTTCAGCCTTGCAGTTATTAAAAGTCGTGATTCAGGAAATGGTTAACATAGCGACGGAAGCTTGGTATAGTCCAGAGCAACATTAAACCAATTCTGCCCCTTTTTAAGCCGATTGTTAGCACCATTTTTAAACGTCACCATTGGGTAAAAAATTGCCACTAAGAGCAATTAAGTGCCGTAACTGTGAACTTGGGTTCTGTTACGGTTAATTTTTTTTGAAATGGGGGTTTTTGTGGCTGCTGACCTTATTCAGTTACGTGCGGTTTTGTCTCAAATGGAAAGTGCTCTAAAGAGTATTGGCGAACTTGATTCGCAAGTGCTTGAGTTTATTGATGCAAATTATCCGACGATGCTGAACGACCAAAAAGTTGTTCAGGTGTTTAAAAATGTTAGCGATGCTGAGGATGAGTTGCAAAGACAGTTTAATTTTCTGCGCCAACGTTTGACGACGGCGATACCAGAATTTAAAGAACTTTGTGCTGCTTAAGTTTAGGCGCGACATGCCAGCAGGCTGCAGTGACAATGTCAGTCGATTAAACTGATATTAACACTGTGACTGATTATAAGAACGGAGCCAATGGCTCCGTTTTTTTTGATATTCGATAAGACTTCTTGTTGGATTCTGCCTGCCCAAAAAATAAAAGGGGCGGATAATCCGCCCCTAACGCTAAAATCCGCTGAGCGGCTTTTAGTGGCTAACGTCTACTTTACCGCCTTTTTTCTGGCCGATGTCTGCCAGGGTTTTGGTAAACCAGTCGGTGTCGATATTGAACGGTTTGCCACCTTTGATGCGCGGAAACTCGATAGCGCGCAACACGTTGCCGTTGTCTTCGTCATGGCCCATGACGCCGGACTCGCGACGGAATGCGCATTCCACTGCCAAATCAGCGCAGGATTTGATCAAGCGCATGTCATCGACATTGGCTGCCGCTGCACGGGCAAAATAACCTGATTTTTGTACCAGGGTTTTTTCCGCGCCGATCATTTGCGCAAATTGCTCGCCAAACCATTTACCCGGATTAACCGCATCCAGTTTGATGTGGCCGAAAGCATCGCGTGGCACTTCCTGGCCTTTGGCTTGCAGTTCGGCGACGATGGCTTCTACGCCGGCACCTTCGGAAACAAAGATGTTGACGCAATCGACTTTGTCCATCACTGCGCGCAAACGCGCGGCTTCGGCTTCCAGATCAATTGCCATTTCCGGGACGAATACCGCGTGTACTTCATAAGAATCGCGCGATAAACCCAGTTCTGGCAGCCAGTCGGCTTGATCCAGCAGTTTGCGATATTCCTGAGCAGTGGCAGCAGTCAGCCAGCCGCAGTTACGGCCCATGACTTCGTGCACGATCAACATGCGCGGGTTGGAGTTGTTTTCGGCAACCACGTTCCAGAAGTAGCGCGCGCCTTGTTCTGCTGCAGTCCAGGCACCCAATGATTGTTTGATGGGGAAAACGTCGTTATCAACCGTTTTTGGCAAGCCGATTACGGTCAAGCCGTAGTCGTTTTTAGCCAGGAAAGCCGCCAAATCGGCTGCTGCGGTATTGGTATCGTCACCGCCGATGGTGTGCAAAATATCCACGCCGTCTTTAATCAATTGGTCGGCGGCTACTTTTTGCGGATCTTCGCCTTCTTTAACCAGGCCGCGTTTGACGCAGTCTTTAATGTTGGTTAGTTTGACGCGGCTATTGCCAATCACGGAACCACCGAAGCGTTGCAATAAACCGGCTTTTTCGCGTACTGCTGCAGTTACAGGGTACGAGTCGCCCAGGAGCAGGCCTTTATAACCGCCGCGGTAGCAAATAATTTCGATGCTAGGATCAATTTCTGTGTAGCGTTCAATCAGGCTGCCGACTGCGGAATTCAGGCAAGGCGCCAAACCGCCGGCTGTTAAGATTGCGACTTTTTTGGGTTTGTTCATGAGCATGTCGAAGATAAAGTTAATAAAAGTGATGACACAGCGAACCAGTCATCAGCTATCGCAAAGCTTTAGCGTCGGCGTTGCAAGTTTTTAGTTCGCAATGCCCGCCAAAACGGTGCAAGCCGCGCGATTTTAACACAAGCTTTTCGTTTATCGGATACTGATCTGTGGAGGCTTATTTCGCCTAGGCTGACGGGTTGGGCGACAAATATCAGGCTGCGCAGATCCACCGTCGCCGTGCCGTGCATAAAAGCCGAATAAGTGACGGGCGTTGCAGCCACTGTGGTGATACTGATTTTGATATGTTCGTCGAAAGTATTTAACGATAAACACAGATAATCGCTCAGCCCGGTTTCTTGCTCGGTCAGCAATAAGTCCTCCAGCGACAAGGCAAGTCTGGCTCGTCGAGTACTTGAGGTGGGTTGGGGTAAATTGTCGGTCATGCTGAACTCCGCGCTAATCTTAACTGATCTTCGGTGGCAAGCTTAACCTCATGCAAATCTTTAGCAAGTGTACTTAGGTTCTAGGTCAAAGTGCCAGATCCATCACCTGTCGGCCAACCAGTCGTTTACCAAGCCGCAAAATGCCTCCGGTGCTTCGACGTATAACCAATGCCCGGTATCGGGGATTTCGCTAATACTGGCTTGCGGAAACACCGTGGCGATGGCTTGCTTATGCAGATATTTGGAATTGCCGCCGCCGATAAACAACACTGGGCGACTGAAATTTGTGCCGCCCAACTCCGGAAAACCGACGATGTGATGGGCATTTTTTTGGATAATGTCCAAATTAATCCGCCAATAATACGTGCCGTCTTTTAACAACAGGTTTTGCAGCAAGAACTGCCGATAAGCCAGATCCGGAACCGCATCGGCCAAAGCTTCTTCCGCTTGTTTACGGTTACCGATGCTTGCCACCGGCACCTCACTCAAGGCTGCGACCAAGGCATCAAAGCTGTGTTGATAGCTGACTGGCGCAATGTCGGCGACAATTAAATGCCCGACACGCGCCGGGTAATGCAAGGCAAACCACATGGCCACCTTGCCACCCATGCTGTGGCCAAGCAAATGTGCGACTGCAATTTTATGCTTGTCCATAAAAGCCAATAAATCGTTGGCCATATTGGGGTAATCGAGTAACTCGGCATGCGGCGAATTACCGTGATTACGCATATCCAGCACATAAACATGGTGGCTCAGGGCCAATTGCCTTGCCACCGTGCGCCAGTTGCGCGAAGCGGCTAAAAAGCCATGAATGATCAATAGCGGCGGTTGGCCTGGTTCGCCAAAGCTTTCAAACGCCAGTTCGACGGCGCGCATCAGGCAAAACCAAACAGAGCGCCCAACACCCCGCCAAAGACGCCACCCCATACCACCAGCCAGCCTAAATGCTGTTTGATGATGGCTTGCACCATTTCTTTGACCATTTGCGGGGTCAGTTCGCTTAGGCGTTTATCGATCACCGCTTCGATTTTGCCGGTTAAGTCTTCGCCAATCTTGTGCGCATTCAAACCGTGCTGCAATGCCTGTTTGAAGCGATCTGATTCCACCATCTCAGTGAGAGTGTGCTGCATTTTTTCGGTAAATGGTTGTTTTAGCGGCAACAAGGCTTCTTCACCACCCATCATTAACAGCATGCTGCCAAACGAAGAGGTCATGATCGAGGATACCAAGCCTTCGTAAACCTTGTCGTAGTCCACGGCATTTAACAACGGCTGCAGGTTTAATATTCGTCCACCTGTTTGTTCTTCGGATTCGATGAATTGCTCGATATTGTCCACAGTAAAAAACTGTTGCATCATCAAGGCTTTAATGGAAGTTTTAAACTCCTCAAAGCGGGCCGGAATGATGCCTGAGCCGTACAAAAACGGTACTTTCTCGAACAGCATGTAAATGGCCAGCCAGTTGGTAATCGCCCCGGAAAAGGCAAAAAAGCCAATGGCTTTTAAAGTCTCGGAATAGTAAGGACTGAGATAGCCGGCAGCAATAATCAGCAAAGAGATGAAGTTGGTTAAAAAGCTTTGATTGAGTAGTTTTTTCATTATTTAATTAAGGTGCATGATTTAGTCTTGGTTCGGCCAAGCCGCTACGTAAGATACCATATAGCCCGCGCAGCAGATTTTCACCCACTGCATACAGCTTGCCAAGCAGAGGCTAGTCGCCTGTATAACCAAGTGCAATAATAGGTAATTAATCGGCATACAGTTGATCTAAACGATTATGCTGGTAATCTTATTTGCGGCGCGCTGTGAGGCCGATTTCTTTACCCAAAAATACAGAAAAATCTTATATGCAAACATTAACTAGAAAAACTAAAAAAAATGTGACCTTGATTTTTTTCGGCGCATTACTGCCAATGCTCAACCCGGCTTGGGCAGAATCGGATAAACAGCTTCAGGAAAAAACCCTGAAAGCCCGCGAATTAATCCATATGCAATCGATGGATCACGCAGCGCATAACCCGCCTGCCGACGAAACCGAAGGCTTTCGCGGGGTGTTTTATGGCTACCTGCCTTGTAAAGAAAAAGATTGCGATGGCTTTAAAATGACCTTGTCTTTGAAGCAAAAAAATAACTATTTATTGGTTACCCAATACGCCAAAGCCTCATCCAGAGAGTTTTACGAAAAGGGCAAATACGAGTGGGATGATAAAACCCACATCCTGTCCTTGGCCGCCAACAAGAATGACCTGAATCGTAAGTTCAGCATTAAAGACGAAGGCACGCTTACCCAACTTAACAGCGATGGCACCCTGATACCAGGTGACCAGGAAGCGTATACCCTGCGCCGCAGCGATAAATCTAAGTCTCGCGAAGTGCATATTCACTAAGCACGTCCTGGTAACGGGGCTTAAAGCCCCGTTCCAAAATGCCAAAAACCTATTGCCCAGTATGCCCTCAGCGGCAATATAGACACATGCTTTGCCGATCCAATTAAACTGCTGTAGCATCGCTACCATCGTTTAATCATCGGGCTTAGTCCATGGATAGTCAGCACATCGATTTGCACCGCTCCATTATTTCTTTGAGTTGCGCTTTGGATTTGGTCGGTGTTGACGAAGTCAAACACGGCAAGCGGGTCGCGATGATGGCTTGGCACATTGCCAACAAGCTGGATTGGCCTGCGGAAGACAGATTGAGCATCCTTTACGCTGGCATGTTGCACGACTGCGGGGTGGCTAAGGTGCGCGAACACCGGCAACTGACCGAGTCCTTAGAGTGGGATGGTGCCGAAGCCCATTGCCTGCGAGGTGCCGAATATCTGGCTGCATGTCCGCCGCTGGCGTATTTGGCTGACGAGATTCGCTATCACCACACCCGCTGGGAACATTTGCTGACATTACCGCTGTCGCCCAGGGTACGTTTACGCACCAATCTGTTGTTTTTGGCTGATCGTATTGATGTTCTGCAAGTACCGTTCTTAAATAGCGAACAAATCCTGGTAGCCGCACCCAAAATTGTCGAGCGTTTGCAAAGCTATTCCGGCAGTTTATTTGCACCGGAATTGATGGCTGCGTTTGTCGACTTGGCTAAAAGTCAGGCGTTTTGGCTGGCGATGGACCCCGACTATCTGGACGAGGATTTGCGCGAGTTAGGCAGGGATTTGGCAGATATTGAGTTGGAGTACCCGGCATTACGCGAAATCGCGCGCCTGTTTTCGCGGGTGGTGGATGCCAAAAGCCCATACACCGAGCAACACTCCGAACGCGTCGCGCAAATCGCCCGGCGTTTGGCTGCGGATATGGGCATAGCCGGTTGCGAGTTGGAGCAGGTGGAAATTGCCGGTTTGTTGCACGATCTGGGCAAATTGCGGGTGTCGGAAGATATTATCGACAAACCGGGTAGCCTGACGCCAGAAGAAAGAGCCTGTATGCAGCGCCACAGTTACGACACCTTTAGGTTGTTGCGGCGAGTGTTTACCGATTCCAAAATCCCCGAGTGGGCGGGTTTGCATCATGAAAACCTGCGCGGCGAGGGCTATCCCTTCAAGACACTGGGTAAATCTTTGCCGCTGGAATGTCGGGTAATCAGCGTCGCCGATATTTTTCAGGCGCTAGCGCAATCGCGGCCTTATCGCCAGGGTATGCCGTTAGCCGATATTATTCGTCATCTGCAGCAGCGGGTGGCAGAGGGCGTGCTGGATGGCGCTGTGGTTGCCACGTTGATGAGCAGGGCCGATGATTATTATGAATTGGCGCAGGGTTTTTGTCCGATGGATTAAAGAGCGGACTAACCTATTCCTTGGTCCTCGCTGCTGTATTTATTAGCAGGGGGTTATAATAAAGCCCGATTTACACTCGCCTTTCCAATTTTAGATGTCCGAAGACTATTATTTCACCCCCGATCAAGCCGTCGAATCCTTAAAAGTACCGCCGCATTCCATTCAGGCCGAGCAATCGGTGTTGGGTGGTTTGATGCTGGATAACCAGACCTGGGATTCTGTGGCCGACAAGGTTATTGAAACTGACTTTTATCGTCGCGATCATCGCCTGATTTTCCGCTCCATTGCCCAGTTGGCGGAGAAGCAAGACCCATTCGATGTGGTGACGCTATCTGAAGTCTTGGAAACCACCGGCGAATTACAAGATGTAGGCGGCCTGGCGTACTTAAGTACCCTGGCGCGGGACACGCCCAGTGCTGCCAATATCGTGGCTTATGCCAACATCGTCCGCGATCGTTCTGTGTTGCGGCAATTAATCCATGTTGGCACCGAGATTTCTGATTCTGCATTCACCACCGAAGGCCGCGAGACTGCGGATTTGCTGGAAAATGCCGAACGTAAGGTGTTCGAGATTGCTGAACAACGGCAGCGCGGTCAGGGCGGTTTTAGTTCGATCAAATCCTTGCTGGCTAAAGCCGTGGATAAAATCGAAACCCTCTACGAACTGGATGGCGACATAACCGGTGCCAGCACGGGCTTTACCGATCTGGACCAGAAAACCTCAGGCTTACAACCCGCCGATTTGATTATCGTCGCCGGAAGGCCGTCTATGGGTAAAACCACCATTGCCATGAACATGGCCGAAAACGTGGCGCTAAAAAGCGGCATGCCGGTGGCGGTGTTTAGTATGGAGATGCCGGGCGAATCCCTGGCGATGCGGATGATGTCCTCGCTGGGACGCATCGATCAGCACAAGGTCCGTACCGGTAAACTGGACGACGACGATTGGCCGCGTTTAACCTCGGCAATCAATTTGCTGGCCGAGACCAAGCTATTTATCGACGATACCCCGGCCTTGACACCAACTGAAGTGCGCTCCCGCGCCCGGCGTTTGACCCGCGAACACGGCCAGTTGGGCTTGATTGTGCTGGACTATTTACAGCTCATGCAATCACCAGCCAGCGGCGATAACCGGGTGCAGCAAATTTCCGATATTTCCCGTGGTCTCAAAGCCCTGGCCAAAGAACTGAATGTACCAGTAATTGCGCTGTCACAGCTTAACCGGAATCTGGAACAACGCCCCAATAAACGGCCGGTGATGTCGGATTTGCGCGAATCGGGGGCGATCGAGCAGGACGCAGATTTGATCATCTTTGTTTATCGCGACGAGGTTTACAACGAAGACAGTCCGGACAAAGGCATCGCGGAAGTGATCATCGGTAAGCAGCGGAACGGCCCATTAGGCACGGTGCGCTTGACCTTTTTGGGGCAGTACACCCGCTTCGAGAATTTTGCTGGCGTATATAACGGCCCAGAGGATTACGAATGATGCCAGCGGCTTATGTGCGTCTGGATCTGGAAGCGGTGCGGCATAATCTGGCGCAAGTCAAACGCTACGCGCCGGACAATAAAATCATGGCCGTCATCAAAGCCAATGGCTACGGACATGGCATAAACAGGGTCGCTGCGGCGCTGGAGTTGGCGGACGGTTTTGCGGTGGCGCGAGTTGATGAAGGTGTGCGCTTGCGGCAAGCTGGTTTCAAGCAGCCGATTACCGTATTGCAGGGTTTTGTATGCGTTGACGAATTGCTGCAACTCTTAAAATATCAATTGGCGGCGGTGATTCATACGCCGCAACAAATCGCCATTTTGCAGCAACAGGCAGATGCGCAGGGCAAACTGGCGGTCTGGTTAAAAATGGACACAGGCATGAACCGGCTGGGTTTTAAAGGCGCTGATTTTAATGCAGCCTATCAGCAGCTATTGGCGTGTGACTTAGTCCAACAACCGATCAATCTGATTACCCATTTTGCCAACGCCGACGACTTGCTGGACGACAAAACCCGTCGGCAAATCGATTTGTTTAACGACGCCGTGAAAGATTATCCGGGGCAGCGCAGCATCGCCAACTCGGCCGGGATTATCGGCTGGCCGAATGTGATAAGCGACTGGGTCAGGCCAGGTCTGATGTTATACGGTTGTTCGCCGTTTGCCGGTAAAACCGGCGTGGATTTTGGTTTAAAACCGGTGATGAGTTTGCATTCCCGCCTCATCGCCGTCAAGGACGTAGCCGCTGGCGAAACCGTGGGTTATAGCGGCACCTGGCAATGTCAGACGGCAACGCGCTTGGGGGTGATTTCGATAGGCTACGGTGACGGCTACCACAGGCATACCAAAAGCGGTGCGCCGGTTTTGGTGAACGGTAGTCGAGTGAATTTGATCGGCCGGGTATCGATGGACATGATCACCGTGGATTTGAACAGCATGCCCAATGCCCAACCCGGCGACCC
>CAIOHN010000287.1 GCA_903858105.1 uncultured Pseudomonadota bacterium
ATTGCCTGCCTCGACATTGATGTCGGAATAATCGCGCAGCAGTATGGAATCCGCCTGTATCTCGCTTGCAGCTAATGCTTCCAATACGTATCGGCCATGGCCGGCAGCGATATCGACGATGCGTATTGCTTGATTGTCCCGACTCAACAATGCCAGCGCTTTTTGCAGCAACTCTTCGATATTTACCTTGCGTTGGCGTATGCCACGCCAGCCGATGGAGTTTAAGTATAACCAGTCGATCAAGCGGCCGAGCGGTGTTGTTCCGGACGGCTGGTTACGGTAGACATAATCCAAGGTGCTGCCGGAATCGAATCCGGTTTGATGTCCCAGACGAATGCCGTCCGAGACATAGCCGCATAATTTCAACAGCGCTCGAGTCAGACTCCAATAGAGTGCGCGCCAGGAATGGGCCGGCAATGGCGCAGCCAACGCCGCCGCTTCGCGTTGCGTGTATCCTTCGTGGTGGGCGTTCAGCAGATGAGGGTTTTGGCGAGCGCGAGCGAAATTTTCTTTGATGAATGAACGGCATTTGCTTATCGGCAATGCCCGGTCGATTTCGCCGAAGGTATCGTGAAAGAATCCCGGCAGAAAATACAAGGATTTGGTTTTCGAGTCGATTCGAGCCAGAAATTCGTACTGCGGCAATTGCCTGACTACCCAATCGTCGCCGGAAACCAGCAACTGGGTGGGGACATGAATCGCTTCGGCATCGGCGACGATACGTTCCGAGGTCGAATACAACTCCAGTAAGATGTTGGCCGAAATCGGCCGGGTAATCAGCGGGTCGAAGTTGTAGCTGGCAATTCGTTCAGGATCGTGAGTCAAGAACTTGGCTTTGACGTAGCTGTTGACGAAAAAATTGCCGCGCAGCTTCAGCATCAACGTCAAAAATGGTTTGGCGAGAGGCACGTAAAGCTTCACGTCGAACGCCGGCGATGCCAGTACCATGCAGCGGATCTTCGGCGCGTAATCGTGTACCCAGGTTGCTGCAACCACGGCGCCGACACTCTGGGCGACAATCGCGATGTTTTCGACGGCAAAGCCGTAGGTTTCGGCGATATGGTTAACGAACGATTGTATATCGCGTACCGATGTACCCAAACTAGGACTATAGCCGCGCACCCCAGGAGAACGCCCGTAACCGCGTGCGTCCCAGGCAAAAAAGGCAAACTCGGGTAAGCCCAGTTCGTCAGCCAGATGTGCCATGCGTCCGGAGTGTTCATGGCCGCGGTGAACCAACACAATAGCACCTTTCGATTCCTCAATCGCAGGCCAATAGCGGTAAAACAATCCGAGGCCATCGTGGGTAGGAAAGGCTTTTTCTTCTACGGGACGTGTAGTATTTGGCATGTGATCCCCCTGTAATGGGCGTTGATTAAATATGAGTTTATCTAACTCACGGGCCAGCCTAATGGCCGAACTTAACCTATTCATATTGCAAAGAACATAAAGTCCTTACGTAAAAGTCGATTCGTTTTCCCAGGTTATCCAGCCCGTCAACTAATATTCGAAACTTTTTATGAATGACACTTTTTTCCTAAGTTACGTAGGGTACGCACAGCGTACCTTCTTAAGGCTGGAAGGTAGAGAGTTTTTGTAAAGGTATGCAATGCATACCCTACGCTAACAAAATGGCAAAACTCTAACCAAACAAGGCCATTGCCTTCTTAATCGTGGAAGCCACTCCCCAAAACAACGGTATCGCCACATACAGCCAGAAAACGATTAATAGCCAGATTGATGTTTTATTGGGTGATGGTTGATCCATTACGATTCCTCCTGTCAATGCTCATCGGCGGGATAAATGCCGTCCAGCTCATCAAATTCATCGTGTTTCAAGTGATGCTTTTCATGCACGGGTTTAATTAAAAGGTTACACACAAAACCCAGCAACAAAATGCTGGCCATGATGTACATGGTCACATTGTAGGCTTCGGCTTTTGCCACACCTTGGGCTATTTGGTACTCACGAATGTAGTTTACCAATACAGGCCCTAACACGCCGGCAGTCGACCAGGCGGTCAACAATCGACCATGAATCCCACCGACATAGCGGGTACCAAAAATATCCGCCAGATACGCCGGAATGGTGGCAAAACCGCCACCATACATGCTCATGATCAAGGCATATAACAC
>CAIOHN010000288.1 GCA_903858105.1 uncultured Pseudomonadota bacterium
TCTGGCTTGGTTGGATGCATGATGATCTTTGGCGTCAAATCGTTGATCCAAAAATACTCGTTTGCTTCATAACGCAGCGCCTTGATGATACCGATGGCTGCGGTTTTAGCTTGTTCCTCAGTCAACATGCCTTTGCTTTGCAAATCGTACTGGTAGCTGACGGCGCTGAACGCGGTTTCCACCAGATGCCGGGTTTTAACCTGACGGTCTTGCAGCAAAAGGGTTTTTTCTGTGAATAAGGCGTAACCAGCAACCATGAATAAACCGAGCATCACAACACCTATGACGAACGACAATTTGGTTTTAATACTGATCGATTTAGCGGATGATTTCATGAAGTAAATAAGGACAATTGCGCGCTAAAAATAGCTAGCCAATAAGAATACATTATTCCTGGAATCAGGACGGACAAAATCCATTTTTTTGTGGCCTGGCGGGTTTCCCGAATTCCGCTACGCTTTATCCAGCTTACATTTTTAACCAAAAAAAAGCCCGGTAAACCGGGCTTTTGCCTGTACCTAGTCAGGGCGCAACTAGCGCCGTAACTCGGTCAGTTAATCATTGCCACCAAACACGCCCAATAATTGCAACAAGCTGGTAAACAGGTTGTAGATGGAAACGTACAGTGACACGGTGGCCAGGATGTAGTTGGTTTCACCACCGTGAATGATTTCGCTGGTTTGGTACAAAATCATACCGGACATCAGCAACACAAACATGGCAGACACGGCCAAGGACAAGGCTGGTACGGAGAACAAGATCGCAGCCAAACCGGCAAAGAACGCCACCAACACGCCCACCATCAAAAAGCCGGCCATAAAGCTAAAATCTTTGCGGGTAGTCAGTGCATATCCTGACAAGCCCAGGAAAATCACGCCAGCTCCGCCCAGTGCGGTTAAAATAAGTTCATGGCCGTTGCTGAAAGCATGCACGTACATGTTAAGGATCGGCCCAAGGGTCATGCCCATGAATCCGGTCAAGGCAAAAACAAAAACCAAGCCCAGTGAGCTATTACTAAAACGGGTGGTTAAAAACAGCAAACCAAAATAACCCACCATAGTCACGACCAACCCAGGATGCGGCAAGTCCAGCGTCATTGCCACAGCCGCCATAGCTGCGCTGAACAGCAGGGTCATTGACAGCAACAGATAGGTATTTTTTAAGACTTTATTGGTCGCCAGTATGCCGGCTTCCGAACGAACAGTTGCAGTATTAAATCGCATGATTAGTTATCCTCTAAAAGTAACAAGTATCGCTATGACCGCAGAATACCGCAGGAGTTTCGCGGTATAGTCGGTGCTGTCTGCTAGTATACCTAAACAAATTATAGTGACGAGGTTAAATAGGTAATGAGCACCACCCCTTACGAGCTGATTGGCGGCGAAAACGCGCTTCGCAGCTTGGTCGACAGATTCTATTTTTACATGGATATTCTGCCGGAAGCGCAAGGCATCCGCGCGATTCACGCCCCCAGTTTGGCGGGCGCCAAGGACAAGTTGTTCAAATTTCTTTCGGGCTGGCTGGGCGGCCCCAATCTGTTTATCGAAGAATTTGGCCACCCGATGCTCCGCGCCAGACACTTTCCGTTTGCGATTGGCGAATCCGAGCGTGACCAATGGATGTTGTGCATGAACAAGGCGCTGGATGAAATTGAGATGGACCCGCGCTTACGCGAGAACATTGGCAATGCTTTGCAACATTTAGCCACCCACATGATTAATCAAGAAGCCCCAGGAAGTTAGCCTTATGTCCTTATCAAAACAACTGTTAATCCTGCTCTCGGCGCTATTTTTAATGATTTTTAGTGTCAATTTCGCCTTGAGCGTCAGCAATATCAAAGACTATCTGGAAGGCGAATCAAAAAATCATGCCCAGGATACCGCTACCTCGCTGGGTTTATCGCTGAGCCCTTATATGGCCAATAATCAGGATCCGGTGATCAAAACCATGATGAGTGCGATTTTTGATATGGGCTATTACAAGGAAATCCGCCTGGTTGATGCCGACAACAAAGAGCTGGCAGCCTTGACCAGCGACAAGCACGTCGAAGGTGTACCGGAGTGGTTTATCGAACTGCTGCCGATGACCTCGGCCACCGCCGAAAGTGAAATCAGCTCCGGCTGGAATATGAGCGGCGTGGTCTATGTCACCGTCAACTCCGGCTATGCTTATGTAAAACTGTACGAACAAGCCAGGGCCGGATTTTATTATTCTTTGGCCGCCTTTGCCGTGTCTATCGGGCTGTTGGTGTTGTTATTGCGAATCACCCTGGCATCGTTGCGCCGCATCGACCTGTTGGCACAACAGATCAGCGAAGGCCACTTTGAGAGTATCGAGCAACTGCCCTGGACCCGTGAAGTGCGCAATGTGGCAGCCTCGATGAACACCATGTCGCACAAAATAAAATCCACGATAAGCTCGCTGCACGGCAAGCTGGACAGCATGGGCGCGAGTCTGCTACGCGACGATCTGACCGGGCTCTATAAAAAAGCCGTGTTTGAAACCGATTTAAAGCATTTGTCGCTGGAGGATGCCGACGCCTTTATCGTACTGATTAAAATTGATAGCCTGGTTGATCTGGTTAAAGAGCGCGGCAGCGATGCGATTGATCAGTTTTTACAAGCCTTTGCCGACATTCTGCAAAAAGCCGCCAACCTGCCTGGCGAACAAACCGGCAAGGCCTATCGTTTTTATGGCGCCGAGTTTGCTTTGTTGGTCAACACTGGCGACCTGGAAAAGCTGGAGCTGCTGGTCAAATCCCTTAGCGCCGACTTTACCGAACTAGGCGAACGCTACCAAAAGACCGATCTGGCACACATCGGCGTAGTGGCCTTTAATCCGGTTATGACCACGGAAAGTCTATTGGAAGCCGCTCACGAAGCCTACGAGCAAGCCCATCTGATTGGTGCCAACAGTTATTTCATCCGCTCTGGCGATAATTTTGCCCGTGACATTTCCACCTGGAAAGAATTGGTATTTGATTGCATCGACCACGGCGGTTATTCGGTGTGGTACATCGGCCAGATCGCCGCATTCAGCACCGGCCAGTTGCTGATGGAAGAAGCCTTTATCCAGGTGCACGATAAGAAAGGTGAATTGGTAGCGATAGGCCCGTTTATTTCCATCGCCGAAAAATTTGCCAAAATTGTTGATTTGGATAAAGGCGTGATTCGTCTGGCCATCGATCACATTCAAAACAATCACGTCGAACACGCCATTGCCGTCAACGTCTCGACCCGCACCATCAAAAACAGCGATTTCCGCCATTGGCTGGAAAAGTTGATCAAGCAACATCCGGCAGTTGCCAAGCACCTGGTCTTCAGCTTATCGGCCTACGCGGTGATCAAAGATGTTGACGCCTACCAAGCCTTTATCGAAACCGTGCATCACTGGGGCGCGCGCGTGATGATCAAACGCTTTGAAACCCAATCCATGTCGGCAGACCTGGTCAAAAGCCTGAAACCGGACTATATCCGCCTGGCCCGAGACATCGGTAACGGCTTAGACAGTTCCTCGCAAAAACACGCCTTTGTGCAAACCATGCAAGAAATCTCTACGCTGCTGGACATCGCCATTTTGGCCGAAAACGTGGCATCGGACAGGGATTATCAAGCCTTAAAGACGATAGGAATCGTCGGTGCCAGTCGCTAATCACCGGGCATTAAAAACCGCAAAAATTGCCGCCATCGTCGTCGGTGTCTGCTGGGGTTTTGCCCTGACAGCGGGTTTATTAATCGATCAAGACATGCTGGACAAGGTGGACAAAAAGTACGGCGTCGCCGCCAGACAGCGTTTTGTGGAATGGCAAAGCGTGATCGATAACGGCAAAACCTGGTCAGATGCGGAGCGATTGGAGCGGGTAAACAATTTTTTCAATCGAAACATTGAATTTGTCGACGATATTATTTTGTGGCAGAAAGTCGATTACTGGACCGCACCCACCGAATTACTAGCCAAAGGTGCTGGCGATTGCGAAGACTATTCGATTGCTAAATACTTTACCTTGGTGGAAATGGGTGTCGATGAGAGCAAACTGCGCATTACCTATGTTAAGGCGCTGGAACTGAACCAGGCGCATATGGTACTTACCTATTTTGAATCCGCCCATGCCGTGCCACTGGTACTGGACAATCTGAAGCCCGCGATTTTGCCAGCAACCCAACGATCTGACTTACAACCGGTTTACAGCTTTAACGGTACCGGCTTGTGGCTGGCCAAAAGCAAGGGTTCCGGGCAGCATGTGGGCGGTTCGGATCGGTTGAGCATGTGGACTGAACTAAAACAAAGAATGCTGGAGTCACCTTTTTGAACACCCCAAGCTCGCCTTTACTTTATAGCCTGCGCCGCAGCGAGCGCGCCAAAAACACCCGCATTGTGGTGACTGCGGAGAAAATTGAAGTGGTGGCGCCGCTAAAAGTCTCGGAACGGCGGATACAGGCGTTTGTGCAGGCGCAGCAAGACTGGATAAAAGCCGCGCAAAAACGCGTCGCCGATAAAATTAATACCACCGCAAAACTGGCGCCGTTAGCCTATGTTGACGGCGCGCGGATTCCCTATCTGGGCGCGCATCTGCCTTTACAAATCAGCGCCAGCAAGACCAAAACCATCCGCGTTGAGTTGCAAAATAACGCGCTATTTTGCGTCAAACTACCCGAAAGCATCGCCGCTGAGCAGCAATCAGCGCAGATTCAAGCCGCCTTGATTCGCTGGATGAAAAACCAGGCCAAGCAGCAGGCACAGCAATTAATCGATCAGCATGCCGCGCGCTTTGGCTTATATCCACGCAGCCTCAGAATCAAAACTCAAAAAAGCCGCTGGGGTAGTTGCGGCCCCCAAAACGACATCAATTTGAACTGGCTGTTGTTATTGGCTCCGCCCGCCGCGCTGGAATACGTGGTAA
>CAIOHN010000289.1 GCA_903858105.1 uncultured Pseudomonadota bacterium
AAAGTACCGCCAAGCCAACCCACTTATATAAATCTGTTGGCGCTAGGATGATTTAAAAAGATTTATAAGCCCTCCAGTTCGCTTAGCTTCTTCCACCGATTGATAATCAAACAAAATAATTCCGCAGTTTGCTCGGCATCGTAAAGCGCCGAATGCGCCCGTTCGTTATCCCAAGGCAATCCAGCTGCTTGCGCAATTTTTGCTAAAACGGTTTGTCCGTAGACCAATCCCCCCAGTGTGGCAGTATCGAAACTGCTGAAAGGGTGAAACGGGCTTCTTTTATGATTGGTTCGTTCAATCGCCGCGTTCAAAAAATTAATGTCGAAAGCCGGATTGTGACCTACCAAAATTGCCCGTTTACATTCATTGCGCTTAACCGCAGCTTTGATCGGCGTAAATAGCTTAGTCAGCGCCTCTTTTTCATCCACAGCCATTCTAAATGGATGGAACGGATCTATGCCCGTGAATTTGAGAGCTGCGTCATCTAATTCCGAATTTTTAAATGGGATAATATTGCTCTGGTGCTTTTCGGTGATCTGCAATAGACCGTCCGCATCGGGTTCTACAATCACGGCAGCGATTTCCAGCAGAGGATTTTTTTTGGCGTTAAAGCCGCCGGTTTCTATGTCAACGATGACAGGAAGGTAACCTCTGAAGCGGTTGCCTAGCGGATTGAGGTTGATTTCCATTGAGTTGTAGGTGGCTTGAAAAATCGATAATATGCTATGTTACGTGAGTTTCGGGTAGGTTTAAACAATATTCCTAATGAGGTGGGGTTATGCAAGACGGTAAAAGAGGTTGGCTGATCTTAGGGTTGCTGACTTTGTTGAGTGGTTGTGCGACGACTAGTCGTGTCGATCCTAAAGACCCTTGGGAGGGTTGGAATAGGGGGGCGCAATCGTTTAATGATGGTGTAGACGATTATGTCATGAAACCGGTTGCGAAAGGCTATGATTGGGTAATGCCCGATTTTGCCGACCAAGGCGTGACTAACTTCTTTAGCAACATAGACGATATCGGGGTATGCACCAACGACTTGTTGCAAGGCAAGCTGATTCAATCCGGTAAGGATGGTGCGCGCTTTCTGGTTAACACCACCGTCGGTGTCGCCGGGCTGATTGATGTGGGCACCATGCTAGACCTGCCTAAACATAACGAAGATTTCGATCAAACCCTGGGCTATTGGGGAGTTCCGACCGGGCCATACTTGGTATTGCCATTTTTCGGCCCTAGTTCGCCGCGCGGTGTGGTGGGTTTAGTCGGTGATGCAGCGCTTAATCCTATGACTTATGCGGGGATATATATCAATCCGACCTGGATTGGCGCAGCTATATCCGTGGGTGGCGGTGCTGTGAAGGTAATCGACGCGCGTGCCGATTTACTGGGTATGGAACGAGTGGCGAGTGAAGCTGCTATTGATCGCTACGAGTTCTTCAAAAACGCCTATATAACCAGACGTAATTATCTGGTTAACGATGGCAACGTTCCAGAAGAAGACGTACTTAAATTTGAAGAACAAAAAGACGAGGGTTACGGCCCACTCAATCCTAACCCGTATTAAACAGGATTGATTAAATAAACGGGCCGCAAAGTTAATGATTTTGCGGCTTTTTTATTGTTCTAAAGAAGTTGAAATAAAGTCTTTTTCCAGGCTGATCAGCTTTGCTGACAACACCTGATTTTCCAAGCTGCAACCCGCCGGCACATCGCATGCCACGCGCAGATAATTTGGCGTGTAGCCAAAATAGCGAGTCATATCGTTAGCCAATGGCTCTGTATGACCTTCCCACAAAATTGGCATGGCATGGCCTAGATTGCTTCTGACGAAATCCTGCTTCATCGTTTCTGCTAATTCATGCAGTTTTTTGCTGCGTTGTTTTTTTATTTCCTGAGAAATTTGGTCGGGCAAACCTGCGGCTTTGGTGCCTTCTCGCGGCGAGTAGCTGAAAATATGGATATGGCCAAAACCGGTGCTTTGAATGTAATTAAAACTATCCTGCCACTCCTGCTCGGTTTCGCCAGGAAAACCAACAATGATGTCGGTCGTGATATTGAAATGCGGAATGGTCGCTCTGGCCAACTCGACGATTTGGCCAAATTCTTCAGTTTTGCAGCGGCGAGCCATGCGCCTCAGTACGCTATCACTGCCGCTTTGCAAAGGTAGGTGTAGATGCGGCATCAGTCTTGGGTTTTTGAATAATTCAAAAAAACCATCCGGTAACTCCCAAGGTTCCAACGAGCCGAGTCGCAAGCGCGGAATCTCGGTTTTAGCCAGAATCTCGGTAATCAATTCGACCAGATTACTGGCAATGTCGCCACCGTAACCGCCTAAATGCACACCGGTGATGATAGCCTCGTTAATGCCTTGGCTGTGTAATGCGTTAATCTCGGCTATTACGTCTGCTATCGGCCGGCTTTGTTCTTCACCTCGCGCGACGGTGACGATGCAAAAGGTGCAGCGATAACGGCAGCCGTCCTGAACCTTAACAAACGCGCGTTGCCTTCCACGGCTGAACAGCGATACTTCGCCGGGCTCAGTAGACATGGCTGGCATGCTGTCCAGATTCAGTTCCGCCAGGGTTTTTGCCACTAGCTGATTTTTATCCTTATTGCTGACGATCAAATCCACGCCCATCAATTCGGCGGCTTCGGTTTCGTTTAGCGTCGCGTAACAACCGCTGACCACCAGTTTGGCTTGTGGATTATCGCGATGGATGCGCCGTATCAATTGCTTGGATTTGCGCGCCGCATCCTGGGTAACCGCGCAGGAATTGATTACGACTAATTGAGCGTCGGCGACATTGCGCGTAACCCCGTGGCCGGCGGCTTGAAAAGCTTGCGCCCAGGTTTCCAGTTCGGCTTCGTTAAGGCGACAGCCCAGGGTTTTCAAATGAATTTGCATGTTTAACCAAAAAACCAATAAGTTACAAAAATAGCGGCCACTATGCCGCCCATGTCGGCGATGATGCCGCAGGTAGCGGCGTGGCGAATGTTAGTAATACCTAGCGCGCCAAAGTATACGGCTAGCACGTAAAACGTCGTCTCGGTGCTGCCTTGCACTACCGAGGCCAGTCGCCCGGCAAACGAATCTGCGCCGTGGCTTTGCATGGTGTCTATCATCATCGCCCTGGCACCACTGCCGCTGAACGGCTTCATGAGTGCGGTTGGCAGGCCATCGATAAAACGGCTATCGACACCGCAAAAATTCACCAACAGGCGGATACCGTCGGTGATTAATTCCAGCGCGCCACTGGCTCGAAACACGCCAAACGCTACCAGCATTGCCACCAGATAGGGGATGATGGTGATCGCCGTTTGAAAGCCGTGTTTGGCACCGTCGATAAATAATTGATAAGCGTTTAATCGCTTGTAAGCCGCCGCAGCGATAAACGAAATCACCAGACTAAACAAAATAACATGACTGACCAAGGCCGACTGTTTGAGCATCTCTGCCTGATCCAGTTCGGCGAAATAGCTCAAAATACCGGCAACTACCGCCGTGATGCCGCCCAAATACGCTAGTACCACCTTATCCAGTAGATTGATTTTTTGCACGGCAGCGACGGCCAAAAAACCGGTCAGGGTAGACATGTAAGTAGCAATCAGAATCGGGATGAATACATCGGTAGGATTTGCTGCGCCGAGCTGTGCCCGATATGCAAAAATCGTCACCGGAAACAGCGTCACTGACGACGTGTTGATCACCAGAAACAAAATCTGCGGGTTACTGGCTGTTTGCGGATGCGGATTTAAGGTCTGCATTTCCTGCATCGCCTTGATACCCATCGGCGTCGCCGCGTTGTCCAAACCCAGCATGTTGGCGGCAATGTTCATCACCATTGCGCCCAGTGCCGGATGATCCCTGGGGATTTCCGGCATCAGACGGCTGAACAGCGGATTTAACGCGCGCGTCAGTAAATCGATAAAACCGCTATGTTCGCCGACTTTCATGATTCCCAGCCACAAGGCCAAAACACCGCTCAGGCCCAGCGAGATGTCGAAAGCAGTTTTGGACAGGCTGAACATTGCCGTCATCAATTCGGAAAATACCGTTTGGTCGCCCAGCACCAGCAACTTAAAGGCGGCGGTGGCGAAGGCGCTCAGGAAGAAAAAAATCCAGATGAAGTTCAGCAACAATCCGGCCTGGTGATTAGCCGATTTTTTTGGCTAATTGCGCCGCATAGCCGGTGTAGCTGTGCGGGGTTAGCGCCAGCAATTCGGCTTTAGCGGCGGCTGGAATCTCCAGTTTTTCGACAAATGCACGCATGCCTTCGCCGGTGACGCGATGGCCACGCGTCAATTCTTTGAGTTTTTCGTAAGGTTTTTCGATGCCATAGCGACGCATGACCGTTTGTATCGGTTCGGCCAGTACTTCCCAATTGTGATCCAGATCTTGATCGATCAAGGCCGGATTAATTTCCAGTTTGGAAATGCCTTTTAAGGTCGATTGAATGGCAATGCTGGTGTGGGCGATGCCGACGCCGATATTGCGCAGCACGGTTGAGTCGGTCAAATCCCGCTGCCAGCGTGAGACAGGCAGTTTGTCGGCTAAAAAGCCAAAAATCGCATTGGCCAAGCCCAGATTGCCTTCGGAGTTTTCAAAGTCGATAGGATTGACCTTGTGCGGCATGGTTGAGGAACCCACTTCGCCGGCGATGGTTTTTTGTTTGAAATAACCCAGCGAAATATAGCCCCAAATGTCGCGATCAAAATCCAGCAATATGGTGTTGAAGCGCGACATGGCATGGAAAAACTCGGCCATGTAATCGTGCGGTTCGATTTGAATTGTGTATGGGTTGAAGCTTAAGCCCAAGGACTCGACGAAATTTTGGGCAAATTCGGCCCAGTCCACATCCGGATAAGCCACGCTATGGGCGTTGTAATTGCCAACCGCGCCGTTGATTTTGCCGAGCAGTTCCACATTGACCAGTTGCTGGCGTTGGCGCTGTAGGCGGGCGATCACGTTGGCAAACTCTTTGCCGACAGTGGTGGGCGTGGCCGATTGGCCGTGGGTGCGCGACAGCATCGGCTGCTCGGCGCTAGCCATTGCCAGTTGCTTGATGGCGGCGATGGTGGCATCGACTTCTGCCAGAATCAGGCCGCGGCCTTCTTTCAACATCAAGGCGTAGGACAGATTGTTAATATCTTCCGAGGTGCAGGCAAAGTGAATAAATTCATTCACGGCATGCAGTTCCGCGTTATTTTTAATCTTTTCTTTCAGGAAGTACTCAACTGCCTTGACGTCGTGATTAGTGGTTTTTTCTATGTCTTTAACCGCTTGCGCGTCGGCTTCGGAAAAGTTGCTGACAATATCGTTTAACACGCTATTGGCCGCAGCCGACAAAGTTGGCACTTCAATGATTTTTGCCTCAGACGCTAAAGCCTGCAGCCAGCGCACTTCCACTTCGACCCGGTAACGGATCAAACCATATTCGCTGAAAATAGGGCGCAAGGCGTCGACTTTGCTGGCATAGCGACCGTCGATGGGGGAGATGGCGGTGAGTGTCATGTTGGTTTCCTGTCTTGAATAGCACAGTGGGTTTTAGCCCACGTTGTATGGATGTTATACGTTGTATTTGGATTCAATAATCCCGCCGCCCAGGCAAACTTCGCCGGTATAAAACACCACAGACTGCCCCGGCGTAATGGCTCGTTGCGGCTGGTCGAAGCGGACTTTGACGCGCGAGTCGTCGTCGATCAGTTCGACTAGGCAATCCTGATCTGGCTGGCGATAGCGGGTTTTGGCGGCGCAACGGATAGTTCCGGTTAATGGCTGGCTGCCGCACCAATCCAGTTGTCCGGCTTCTAAAGTGTTGTGCAGCATCAGCGGATGATCGTGGCCTTGGCCGACGAGCAGAATATTGTTATCCAGGTCTTTTTCCAACACAAACCAGGGTTCGTCGGGTGCATCTTTGACGCCGCCTATGCCCAAGCCCTGGCGTTGGCCCAGGGTGTAATACATCAAACCGTGGTGTTTGCCGATGTACTGACCTTCTGGGGTGCGCATTTCGCCGGGTTGGCTGGGGAGGTAGCGTTGCAGAAATTCCCTGAATTTACGCTCGCCGATAAAACAAATGCCAGTGCTGTCTTTTTTGCGACTATTGGCAAAGCCGACTTTGTCGGCCATCGCCCGGATTTGCGGTTTATGCAAATGGCCAATCGGAAACAAGGTTTTGGACAGGGCTTTTTGGCCCATCGCATATAAAAAATAGCTTTGTTCTTTGTTGGGATCGGTGCCTTTAAGCAATTCATATTCGCCGTCGGTTTCGCGGACGCGGGCGTAGTGACCGGTAGCGATATATTCAGCGCCCAGGTCTTCTATCGCATAATCCAAAAAAGCTTTGAATTTGACGTGTTTATTACAAAGTATGTCGGGATTGGGCGTACGACCGGCTTTAAATTCCGACAAAAATACTTCAAACACCAGATCCCAGTATTCCGAGGCGAAGTTGACGGTTTTTAATTCTATGCCCAGCGTGTCGCAAACCTGCTGAGCGTCGGCCAAATCTTCCATTGCCGTGCAATATTCGGTGCCATCGTCTTCTTCCCAGTTTTTCATGAATAAACCGGTAACCTTATGGCCTTGTTCTTGCAGAGCTAATGCGGTGACGGAAGAATCGACGCCGCCGGACATGCCGACGATGATGTGTTTGCTCATTCTGAATCGAGAAATGCTTGTAATAGGCTAAGCGGATAGCGATGGCCTTTAAGGTATTCGTCTACTGTGGTTAAAACCAAAGGACTGCGTAATAGTTGGCGTTTATCATAAATTTCGTTGCGGCTTAGCCAGTGAGTGTCGATAATGCCGTCATCGAGTGACTGCTGCGGGTTATGATTGCTGACGCTGCCGGAAAAGCAGAAGCGAAGAAAGCTGGGCATGTTTGGGTTTCTGCGCCATAGTTGTGTAGCGATTAAAGCCTCTGGCTCAAATTGCCAGGCGGTTTCTTCTTGCACTTCGCGTATTACGGCACTGATTAAATCCTCACCTTCTTCCAAATGACCTGCCGGTTGATTGAACGCGAGGCCACGTGCCGTTGTCTCTTCAACCAGTAGAAAGCGACCGTCCTTTTCAATGACGGCTGCAACGGTGACATGTGGCTTCCAAACTGGCATATTGATATAAACCGCTAAAAGCTAAGCATTTTACTAGAAATGTTTTTTATATGCGCAAAGATTGAAATTTAATGCTTAAGACACTATTTTTAAGGTAACAGTGATAGGTAACACTCTAGACTATGTCCGATTTTGAACCGTTTAAAGATCACGATGGCAATACTGCGTTGCAAGAGAGCAAGCCGCAACTCAAAAAGCCGCCCTTATACAAGGTTATCCTGCTGAACGACGACTTTACACCCATGGATTTCGTGGTAGAAATACTGACTCACTTTTTTAACATGAGTGAAGAAAAAGCTACGCAAGTCATGTTGCAAGTGCATACTCAAGGCCTGGGTGTCTGTGGCACCTACACCAAAGATGTTGCTGAAACGAAGGTACATATTGTTAATGAATATTCCCGTGAGCACCATCACCCGTTGATGTGCACAATGGAAGAGGCGTGAGGAGTAACCATGCTAAGCAAAGAACTGGAAGTGACATTGAATGCGGCTTTTACAGGCGCTCATGCCAAGCGACACGAATTTATTACGGTGGAGCATTTGTTGTTGGCTCTACTGGACAACGTTACCACCATCCCGATCTTAATCGCCTGCGGCTGCAATGTTAATGCTTTGCGAGCCGAGTTGACGCGTTTTATCGATGAGACCATTTCCCTGATTCCGGAAGGTATCCAGCGGGAAACCCAGCCTACATTGGGTTTTCAGCGGGTATTGCAGCGCGCGGTTTTTCATGTGCAAGCGTCTGATAAAAAAGAAGTGACCGGTGCCAATTTGTTTGTGGCCTTGTTTAGCGAGCAAGATTCGCATGCGGTTTATCTGTTGAACAAACAGGATATTACCCGCCTGGATGTGGTCAATTATCTGGCGCACGGCGTTTCAAAAATTGAGCAGTTCAAAAAAGAGAATGCCGAAGAACCTGAAGCTGACCGCGCTGCTGGCGAAGCCTTGGCTAGTCCCTTGGAAAAATACGCCACCAATCTGAACGAAGAGGCTTTAAAAGGCAATATTGATCCGCTGATCGGCCGCGAACTGGAAGTGGAAAGAACCATTCAAGTGCTTTGTCGCCGCCGTAAGAATAATCCGTTGTTGGTTGGCGAGGCTGGTGTGGGTAAAACGGCAATCGCAGAAGGTTTGGCCAAGCGCATCGTCGAAGAGCAAGTGCCTGAGATTTTGCTAAATAGCGTAATCTATTCGTTAGACATGGGCGCTTTGGTGGCCGGCACCAAATATCGTGGTGATTTTGAAAAACGCTTGAAATCCTTAATCAATCAGCTCAAAAAAGAGCCTGATTCGATTTTGTTCATCGATGAAATTCATACCATTATCGGTGCAGGTTCTGCATCCGGCGGCGTTATGGATGCCTCCAACTTGATCAAACCGGTATTGGCATCCGGGCAGTTGCGCTGCATCGGTTCCACAACCTATCAGGAATATCGCGGTATTTTTGAAAAAGAT
Organism: uncultured Pseudomonadota bacterium; assembly: GCA_903858105.1. Classification (GTDB taxonomy): domain Bacteria; phylum Pseudomonadota; class Gammaproteobacteria; order Methylococcales; family Methylomonadaceae; genus Methylomonas. The sequence goes on from CAIOHN010000289.1 coordinate 8,571, forward strand.
CATGCCTTGGCGCGACGCTTTCAAAAAATCGATGTGGTCGAGCCTTCGATAGAAGATACGGTATTGATTCTTAAAGGGCTTAAGTCCCGGTTTGAAGAGCATCATGGGCTTAAATATACCCAGGAAGCCTTGCGTTTGGCGGTGGAGTTATCGGCGCGTTACATTACCGATAGGCATTTGCCGGACAAAGCGATTGATGTAATCGACGAGGCAGGTGCCAGACAGCGTTTGTTTGTCAGCGGCGAGCGTAAAGATTTAATCGACATCGCCGAGATTGAGGAAATTGTCGCCAAAATTGCCCGAGTACCAGCGCAATCAGTATCGTCCAACGATATTGATAAGCTGTCTAATCTTGAGAAAAATCTGAAAATGCTGGTGTTTGGCCAGGATGAAGCAATCTCTGAATTGGCTTCCGCGATTAAACTATCTAGAGCCGGTTTACGGGATACCACTAAAACCATAGGTTCCTTCCTGTTTTCAGGACCAACTGGTGTCGGTAAAACCGAAGTTACCCGCCAACTGGCAAAAGTGTTGGGCATAGAATTGATTCGCTTTGATATGTCGGAATATATGGAGCGCCACACCGTGTCGCGGCTGATTGGTGCGCCTCCAGGCTATGTTGGTTTCGACCAGGGCGGCTTGCTGACAGAAGAAGTGACCAAGCATCCTCACGCTGTACTGTTGCTGGACGAGTTGGAAAAAGCCCATCCAGACGTGTTTAACTTGTTATTGCAGGTAATGGATCACGGCACCTTGACCGATAACAACGGCCGCAAAGCTGATTTTAGAAATATCATTTTGATCATGACCACCAATGCTGGCGCCGAAGAAAGCAGCAGGGCATCAATTGGGTTTACCCATCAAAATCATTCGTCTGACAGTTTGAAAGTCATCGAGCGCGGGTTTTCGCCCGAGTTCAGAAATCGTCTGGACGCTATCGTGCAGTTCAAGCCGCTGGATATGGCGGTGGTTGGCAGCGTGGTTGACAAGTTTATTTTCGAGTTGGAAGCGGTGCTGGCCGATAAAAACGTCACCTTGACACTGGAACCGACGGCGCGGGCCTGGTTAGCCGAGCATGGGTGCGATCCCAAAATGGGCGCAAGGCCAATGGCACGTCTGATTCAGGAAAAGATCAAAAAACCGCTGGCCGAGGATTTGTTGTTCGGTCGATTAGCGAATGGCGGTCATGTCAGAGTGCATGTCGAGAACGATGCGCTAGCCTTTGCTATCGAAAGCAAACAGCTGATCGTTTCGGAATTGAATCAAGTCGTGTAAATACGGGGAGAAGCAATCGCTTTCCCGGAGACGGGTTAGCGATTGCGGAAAGTAATGCGGCCTTTGGTCAAATCATAAGGCGTCATTTCTACGCGAACTTTATCGCCAGTCAGGATGCGGATGTAATGTTTACGCATTTTACCTGAGATGTGTGCAGTCACGATGTGGCCGTTTTCCAGCTCAACTCGGAACATAGTGTTGGGCAGGGTATCGATAACCTTGCCATCCATTTCTATCTGATCTTCTTTTGCCATAACTAAAGCTCTAAACTTAAAACCGCTATCTTAGCATGAAACCTTAGTCAAGCCGCCAAAAAAGTCTCTGCGGCACTGGCGAATGCGGTTCAAACTTTCCTCTTGACCTCAATAATATTCGGTAAATGGCTGATGCGAGTCAGCACCAGGCTTAATTGCTGGGTATTTTCGATTTGAATCGTCATATTTAGGATGGCAGACAAGTCGTCGTGCGTTTTCAGCGAGGCATTGCTGATATGCACTTTGGCGGTCGCCAACACTTGCGAAACGTCATTCAGCAAGTTTTGCGCATTAAAGGCGTGAATCATGATCGGCACGCTATGATGCACCGTCTGCTGCCCGCTCCAGTCGGCTTTTAATAATTGCAGTTGCTGTTCGGGCGATAAATTCTGGATATTGTCGCAGTCGCGGCGATGAATGGTTATGCCGCGTTTATGCGAGATAAAACCAATAATCTCGTCGCCTTTTACCGGCGAGCAACAATGCGCCAGCGTGGTAACCACATTGTCGATGTCGTCGATGGTTATCGCCGATTGGGCATTGGATTGACTGGCTACCAATTTGATCGGCGTCGGTTCCAGTTCCGGGATTTTTAAGGCATTAGCCAGTTGCCGGTTATTGATGTCGCCGTGGCCCAGTGCTTCGTAAAGATGCTCGGCGTCGGCCATTTTAAAGTATCTGAGCAAGTCGGCCGTGTCCACGGTTTTCAGGCCAAGTCGTTTGCTTTCTTTATCAAGCAGCATTTTGCCAGCAGAAACGTTTTCGGTTTGCTGCTGCTGTTTGAACCAACTTTTTACCTTGCTGATGGCGCGCGGGGTTTTCAAATAGCCCAAATTGGGATTGAGCCAATTGTGATTGGGCTGCCCATTTTTGACGGTGATTATTTCCACCTGTTCGCCGGAACACAGCTTATAAGTCAGCGGTTTGATTTGGCCGTTGACTTTAGCGCCGCGGCAACTATGACCCACTTCAGTATGAATCACATAGGCAAAATCCAGCGGCGTCGCGCCCTTGATCAAATCGATCAATTTGCCGGCTGGCGTCAATACAAATACCCGGTCTGAAAATAGCTCGGTGTGAAAGTTTTCCAGTAAATTGTCGGCAGTTTGCTTATCTTCCAATAGCTGACGTAGCGAGGCGATATTTTTCTCGGTGGCGGCGTTAAATTTGCTGCCTTCTTTGTAACGCCAGTGCGCAGCCACCCCAAACTCGGCAAAATCGTGCATGGCTTTGGTGCGGATTTGAATTTCGATGCGATTGCCGTCCTCGTCCAATACTACGGTGTGCAGCGATTGATAGCCGTTTTCTTTGGGGTTGGCGATGTAATCGTCAAACTCACGCGGGATATGCTGCCAATGGCTATGGGCCAAACCCAGCACCATGTAACAGGCAGACAAATTCTCCACAACCACCCGCACTGCCAGCAGGTCGTAAAGCTCGTCTATCGTCACTTGCTTACGCCGCATCTTGTTCCAGATGCTGTATAAATGCTTGGGTCTGCCGTAGATTTTGGCTTTAATGCCTTCCTGACTTAACTGCTGATGCAATGCCGCCAAAAAGCGCTCGATGCACACTTGGCGCTGTTCACGATTAACCGCCAATGATTCGGTGACGTGCTGATAGTTTTCCGGGTCTAAATAGCGAAAGGCCAGGTCTTCCAGTTCCCATTTAAACTGATTAATACCCAGTCGATTAGCGAGCGGCGCGTAAATATCCAGGGTTTCTCTGCCAATAAAGCGCCTGATATTTTCCTGTTCCTGATGCAAGCCGCGCAAACGTTGAATCCGGTATGCCAACTTGATCAGCACCGCCCGCACATCGTGCGTCATCGCCAGCAACATGCGCCGCAAAATCTCCGCCTGATTGGGCTGATTCGCCATCTCGGTGCTGTAAATGCTGACTTTATTCAACCAGGCCACGTCGTTAACCAGATCGGCTACCACCGGGCCGAATTGCGTCCGAATCTCTGCGTCGCCTAGCGTGTTTGCCACCCGCGAGTCGCTGATTAACGCAGCCAGAATGGTTTCCAGATCGATATGTACGCTCATCAGAATCAGCGCTACATCCACGCCTTTTGGGCGGGCGCTGTCGTGGCAATCGGCGGTCAATTGCTCTATCAGTGTCAGCGCTTTGCTGATCTGTAAGCTATCGGCTTCGGAAAAGCCCGGAAATAGATTGGCGACTGCAGCGTGTTGGTTTGTCATGGATCTATTGTAAGACCTGATAGAAGCGGACGATAGTCATGGGGTGATGACGGCAGATGTCAGAAAAGGCCTACGCAATCGGCCTGGCATTGAGTTTAGCGTAGGCCGAAGCGAGAGTTAGAAAAAGCGATGAAAGGGTTTTTACAAGCGGTCTTTGCTTAAAACGGTACCTTTGTCATTGATAGCGACTTTCCATTTGACGCCGTCGATGGCGATATAAAGCTCGTACTCTTCGCCTACGCCATTGGGGTTAATCACCAGTTCCGCTTTTTCCAGTCGATAGCCTGCAAAATTGGCAGCCAGGACTTTTGTCACTTCAGGCGATATTTCCAGGCCGTTCGCCAGTAATATTTCGTTAGCAAACAACGCGCCGTCGGCTCTGAACAGTTCGTGTTTGAGATCGTCTTCTGCGTCTTTAAAGCGCACTTCTATTAGTTGTTGGCCAAAATGGGTTTCATGGCTGGCTTGCAAGTCCTGTGCTTGCGGGTGGCGTTTTAAAATGCTGGCTCTGACTTTGTCGGGTATCGCCACAGTGCCTGATTCTGCTGCTTGGACGCTGGACAGAAAGCCGCTTAATGCTACGCTGCCGAGTAAAGAAAGTAATAAAGTACGCATGTGTCCTCCTGAGGATACGGGTATAGCCATGACTTAAATCATAGCGGATAGTTTCGTTGTCATTCTCTGTCAGCCAGGCTGAAAAACATAGACATATAACGTTTTGTGCGGATAGTTGCTTAAAGTATTGAATATAATCAATGACATAGTCAGAGTCGGCTGTCCGATCAATGTAGTCAGTCAGCCTACCAGCATATTTGTTTGGCACCTGCTTATTGATCCGGCGTTGATTTAGCCGTTCAATAGCGGCGATTTACGATAAGGAATACTGTTTTGACGATTTCATCCCCTCAGTCGCTAGCGACAGGCGAACGCCATTGCCCCGCCATGCTGATCAGTGCGCCAGCGTCAGGGCAAGGCAAAACCACTGTCACCGCGGCGCTGGCTTATCACTACAGGCAGCAAGGCCTAAGCGTGCGGGTGTTTAAAACCGGCCCGGATTTTATCGATCCACAGATTTTGGCGTATGCCTGCGGTCAAGCGGTTTATCAGTTGGATTTGTGGATGATGGGCGAGGCGCATTGTCGGGATTTGCTATATCAAGCCGCTGGCGCAGCCGACCTGATTTTGATCGAAGGCGTGATGGGTTTATTCGACGGCAACAGCAGTAGCGCCGATTTGGCGCAGGCTTTCAATGTGCCTGTGGCAGTGGTGATCGACGCGCAAGGCATGGCGCAAACCTTTGCCGCCGTCGCCTTCGGCTTGGCCAATTATCGGCCAGCTTTGCCGTTTGCCGGCGTAATTGCCAATAAAGTGGCTAGCCCCGGCCATGCCAAAATGTTGCAGGACGCTCTGCCAGAGGCCATGTCTTTGTTGGTCGCTATGGCCAGCGACGAATCGGTCGGCTTACCGTCGCGGCATTTGGGCTTATGGCAGGCAGATGAGATCGGCGATCTGGATACCCGGCTGGCGCGAGCTGCGCAATTGCTTAACGAATATAGGCCTTGCCGCTTACCAGAGCCTGTGGCTTTTGCGGCGATTGCCAGCAATTCGCCGCCGCCATTATTAGCGGGCAAGCGCATCGCCGTTGCCAGAGATGCGGCATTTTCGTTTATTTATCAGGCCAATCTGGATTGTCTGCAAGCGATGGGCGCCGAATTGCAGTTTTTTTCACCGCTTACCGAAAATGCTTTGCCGGACGCGGATAGCGTGTATTTGCCAGGTGGTTATCCAGAATTACATTTGCAAGCCTTAACCGAAAATCAAGCCATGCAGCAAGCCTTGCGGCAGCACCATCAAGCGGGCAAAGCCATTTATGCTGAATGCGGCGGCTTTTTATATTTGCTGGAAAGTTTGGCCGACAAGGCAGGGCATCAAGCCAAGATGGCTGGACTATTGCCCGGAAGCGCGCGCATGCAAAGCCGGTTAGCTAATCTTGGCTTGCACAGTCTGCAATTGGAACACGGCGAGATACGCGGCCACAGTTTTCATTTTTCTGTGCTGGAAACCGCTCTGCAGCCGATTGCCATTTCCCTGCCGCAAGGCAGCTACGGGCATGCTGAGGGGTTTTTCTGCGCTGGCTCGCTACAAGCGTCGTATTTGCACCTGTACTTTCCTTTCAATCCGCGGCTTGCCGCCAGCTTTTTCTAAGTTTGGGATAGATATTAAAACTGTTTCACAAACAACGACTATGGGATAATGTCCGGCTTTCACCGGCCAGACAACAGCAGGGACTAAAATGGACGAAAACAAGAAAAAGGCGCTAGGCGCCGCATTGATGCAGATCGAAAAACAGTTCGGTAAAGGCTCAGTGATGCGAATGGGCGATGTAGCCGCCAGCCGTGACATCGACGTGGTCTCCACCGGCTCCTTGTCTTTGGACATTGCTTTGGGTTGCGGCGGTTTGCCGCGCGGCCGGGTCATCGAAATTTACGGGCCGGAATCGTCCGGTAAAAC
>CAIOHN010000290.1 GCA_903858105.1 uncultured Pseudomonadota bacterium
CTTGGCCGCCTTTGTGTATCGCTTTAACCGACGCTTCCACTTGGAGACTTTACCCCTGCATTTACTTCTGGCCGCCGTCAATATCAGCCCCCGCACACTTAGCTCACTTCGTGAAGCTGAAGGAGCTTTATAATCAGGTGAATCTTTGTGCGTTTCTAGTTCTTTTTTTAAAAAAATCGTATTTATTTAGCGCGAAGCGCCGATATCCCTCTCCAACTGGAGAGGGCAGGGTGAGATACGGCAAAATGGCAAAATCCATAGTTTTACCCTCATCCTAGCCTTCACCTTTCTGCCTGCGGGTAATGAGTGAGAAGGGATATTTCATCAATGCTGAATAGTTACAAAAAATCTAACAATCTGCATAATAAATTAGAGTAAAATCAAAACCTAGCGTCAATTGATGCTAACGATGTTTCCATGGAGGCTATGATGGACATTAATACATTAAATCCACAACAAACTACTGTAACTGGTCGTAACAATGTAGCCAGTTCTAAAGAAACTGAAGCCAACAAACTGGCTAATCAGGCAAATATCGCTAATTCTCAAGAAGATGAGAAAGCTAATGGCGTCGCTCAAGATACCGCTACTCTGTCGACTGAAGCTTATCGATTATCAAGTACTTCTGTCGTGCAGAGTGTAAGTAATGAAACTCAAATCCCGGATCGCCAAAAGGCTCAAGAGGTAGTTAGTAATTTAGTTACTGCTGTCCAAAGTAATCCGTTACAGGCGCAAAGGGCGGCTGGCAATGCTTCACCCATTAGGGTTGCCGGCGCGTTAGCTTAAACGACCAGCCGTTTGCTTACTTTTCCCGAATGGCTGATCCGACAAGTTTATATTTTTAAATTGCTCTGTTGTCACTTGAGCTTTCAGGTGGGATAGAGCATTTTTCTGTTAGTTGCCGGCAATGTTTGGAGCGCAGAATAAGCTGGCAATCAATTTCTAGTAATTATTCTATGGTTTTGTGAATTTGATAAATAGTTCACAGTATGCTAGCTTTACTTTCGGCTAGTCATTCACACATAGAATAAACGTTAACAATAAGTGGTTTTATTGACTAGGAGTTTTAAATATAAGGAATTTGGCTAAGCTTTATAAGCTCTAGCGCAATCGATCAATCTACTTTTTCAAAGCTTACGAGTGTGTACTGTTCCTGGCCGTTTCAGTTGATGAATGGGGGGATTATGAACAGGTATACAGTCGCAATTGTTTTTCTGCGGATACTAGGTATCTTTCTGCTAAGTATCTACAGCACCAATATCAGTCAAGCACAAATTACAACGGTTCCTGTACGACCCGTGTTGACGAATTTGACGCTTTCAGCTGATTTACTGGATACCATTCGACCCAGCACAGTCACCCGAAGTTGCCCAACCAGCGCGTTAGTTGCCGATGTGGTCGCGATTGATCATCCGATGGTGTTTAACCGATTGGGTGCCCAAAACGTCAATTGGATGATGTATGCCTTACGTCATGATGTTATTGATCTTAAAAGCCGCTATCCGCTGAATTACACCGAAAAAGGCAACGCGCTATTCGAGCAAGCCAGACAAAAAAACGCCAGTCGTTATATTGCCCTGCGGCCCGATCTTAGACCGCGTCCGTTAGTGTTAAGGGTTGCAGAAGGCGGCTATCTGAAAGTCCGCCTTACCAATTTATTAGAGGTTAAGCCGCTGGCAGCGCCGACACCTGAAAACCTGCATCCCAATCATGCCAATCCTTACGATTCATTTCCCGACCCGCTACCCAATATCGATCATCCTATGGAGCAGGCGGCCAAAGATGTTATCGGCACGCCGGATGACAAAAAAATATTCCGCATAGATGATCAAGTTGCCAGTCGTTATGTAGGCTTTCATCCTCAGGGTTTGGAGGATGTAACCGACATTGGCAGCAGTAGCTCCAACGTGGGCAAAAACACCAACAGTCTGGCGGCTCCCGGCCAAACCCAGGAATATTGCTTTTACGCACCCAAGGAAGGTGCCTATCTGGTATCCAGCGACGGTGCGGCGTTTGGAGGTGAGGGAACCGCCGGCAATAGCGGGGTGGGATTGTTTGGTGCGGTAACGGTGCAGCCCAAAAAAGCCCGCTTTTATCGCGGTCAGATTACCGAAGAAGAAATGCGCTTGGCGACCCGTGGTACCACCCCCAAAGGCCAGCCCATCATCGACTACGAAGCTACTTACCCAAATAACTGTGCTCAGACGCCGGTCTGGTGCGATGAAGGTAAAGCCGGCCTGCCGATTTTGAACATGGTGCAAAACGGTCGTATCGTACACGGTGATATTAATGCCGTTATTGTCGGTTCTTTGGCGACCGGTATGTTTTCCAAAACCACCTATCCTTTGGAATCCAAGGGCAAACGCAATCCGGCGTTACCGAACAGGCTGGAGCCTTTTCGGGAATTTGTCTCGATTTATCATGACGAAAATGCCGCCACTCAGGCGTTTCCCTATTTCTTCGAACATCCTGAGTTAAGCCACACCCTGCACGGAGTGCGTGATGCCTTCATGATCAATTACGGTTCGGGCGGGGTAGGTGCGGAAATTATTGCCAACCGCTTGCAGGCAGGGCCGATGCAGGATTGTATCGATTGTGCTTACGAAGAGTTTTTTCTGTCTTCATTATCGGTGGGCGATGCGGCGATGCTGGTGGATAAACCCGCCAATTTGGTGACCAGCCAGTGTCAACCCGAATATACCTTAAAACCTGAAAGCGAGGAATTCAAACAATATTGCACCCAACCCAAAGGCGAACCCGGCGATAAGCGCGGCGATCAGCGGGCGACGCAGGCTTTTTATCCGCATGATCCCGCCAACGTGCATCACAGTTACATGGGCGATTTTGTTAAATTCCGCAACCTGCATTCCGGCAAGGAACAGCATATTTTTCATCTGCATAACCATCAATGGCTGTTCAATCCCAACGACGACAACAGTAACTACATCGATGCCCAAGGCATAGGCCCCGGTTCAGGCTATACCTATGAAATTGCCTATGGCGGTTCCGGAAATCGGAATAAAACCGTTGGCGATGCGATTTTTCATTGCCATTTTTACCCGCATTTTGCCCAAGGCATGTGGTACTTGTGGCGGATACACGATGTATTCGAACAAGGCACCCCCCTGGCCGTCAGCCAGACTGCGACCAAATTTCACCAAAAACCTTATGATTTGCACAGCGGTTTGCCGGCGCAAAAAGCCAGAGCCTTGCCGGATGGTGAAATTGTAGCCGGCACGCCGATACCCGCAGTGGTGCCATTACCCAGCAAAGGCCTTGCTTTAATGCCGGCTGCGGTTGAAGTCAACCCACGCAAAGGCTTAGACGGCAAAACCTACGGCTCAACTGCCGAAGTGCTGAATCCGGAACTCAATCCCGGGTATCCATTCTGGATCGCCGGTGTCGCCAATCCCGTCGGCACAGCGAATCCTAAATCCTCGATGGGCTCCCGGCCTGCCACGCCGCCGCTGGATATGAGCAGTATTCCAGGGCTGGTTGCAGGCCACGATGGCGGTTTGCCCAGACACACCCTGGCCGGCTTTTCCGCCGGCAGCACACTGGATCTGGCACATACCGAGCTGAGTCGGATGTCTGCAGCAAAAACCCTCAAATCTGCCATGCCGGTTTACTATCCCGAAACAGGGACTGATCTGGAGCGAGTGGCAATGAAATTTCATGCCACCCGTCAGCATAAGACCCATAAATTCAACATGGCCGGTACACTCAGCAATGCCTATTTTGTCACCAATGGCGCTGAACCCATTCCCGGCGCGCCGTATAACGATCCTTGTATTGATGATAAGGGCAAGCCTACCAAAACCGGTATGGATGGCGCGTTTTTTGGCGGTGCTACAGCCAGTGGCATGATTTCGGCTATTACCCCCACCACGCCCAACGGTTTTGAATTTGGCGGCGACAAACCCCGCGTTTACAAAGGTGCCAATTTACAGCTGGATGTGGTGTTTAACAAAGTCGGTTATCACTATCCGCAGCAGCGCATCCTGACGCTTTGGGAAGATGTGCCTGGATTACTGAATAAAGCGAATCCCAAACCGCCCGAACCTTTGGTGATGCGTCTGAATACTTTCGACTGTGCCATGTATGCGCATACCAATTTGGTTCCGAAAGAGTTTTATCTGGATGATTATCAAATTACTACGCCCACCGATGTGATCGGTCAGCACATCCATTTGCCCAAATGGGATTTGACATCTGCCGATGGCAGCGCCAATGGCTGGAACTATGAAGATGGCACCTTTTCACCCGGCATGGTGCGGGAACGTATCACCGCCATTAATCATTGGAATGACGCACACCCTGGCCAAACGGTGCCTAAACCTGACGGCAGTTCCAATCCGTTAACGCCGCTCAAGCATCCGTATTTCGGGCATCTGACCGGGTTGCAACTGGATAATTGCGAAAAGTTATGGGAAGAATCCCATGGCGATGCGCATGAGTTTGATAAAAACTTTGGGCATCCCGGTCAATGCGACTGGTTTGGTGCTCGTACCACACTGCAACGCTGGTTTTCCGATCCATTGGTTAACAGCGGCGGCGTGCATCGTGGTTTGGGGATTACCTTTACCCATGATCATTTAGGCCCATCGACGCATCAACAATTGGGATTGTATGCCACCATGCTTACTGAGCCTCCCGGCTCCGAGTGGCGTCATAACGAAACCGGCGATTTGCTATACAACGTGGCGGCTCGTCAAGATGGTGGTCCTACCTCCTGGCAGGCGGTAATCACTGATAAGAAGGCTCAAAAACTGAATGTGGACGGCGATAAGTTCGATGACTCGCATCGGGAGTTCTTCCTGCAGTTTGGCGATTTTCAACACGCTTATACCAAAGACGCTTATTGGGGCGTGGATGAAGCCGGTAAGCCAAAACCGCCGACTGCGGACAGTTTTCGGACATCGATCAATCCCTCGGTCAGAAAACCGGCCAAGCCGGAATTTCCCGACATCATTGCCTTTGAACCGGATTGTCCGGGCGGCAGCAAAGGCTTGCCAGGGGCTGTTTATAGCGGCACCCAACGTCCGCCGCGACCTTGTCCGGAAGCCATTTCTGCCGATGACGTGGGCATGATGGTGGTCAATTACCGCAACGAACCACTGGGTTTGCGGGTGTTTGACCCTGGCCGGCTCGGGGCCGATGGTAAAAAAGGTAATCAAGCCAGCAGTTTTAAGGGAGATCTGGCGTTCGCTATGCAGACCCGTACCGACCGCGCCATTGCTCAGCTCAACACCGAAAAAGGCGATACACCGTATCCCATGCTGACCTCCGGTGTGCTGAAAGGTGATCCGTTCACTCCCATCATGCGGGCTTATTCCGGCGATATGGTGCGAGTGAAAGTACAGGCCGGTTCACATGAACACGAGCACAACGGTTCCATCAATGCCTTGGGTTGGATGCAGGCCGGTTCCGGATTCGGGCAGGCTGCTCATTCAGGCTGGCGCAACGCCCAGAACACCGGGTTGTCCGAGCAATTTACTTTCTCGGCCAGAATCACCGACTACAACAGTCCATCGCATTTGAATGACCGCATGTATGCTTTGGATACTAGTCAGGATGGCCTATGGAACGGTGTGTGGGGTGTGTTACGCAGTTCTGATCAGCGCGACCCAAAAGATAATTTGGTGCCATTACCGTCCAATCCATTGCCGACAGTATTATCGCCTGCACAAGGCATAGGCAGCGATAACGTCTGTCCGGTCGATGCCAAAGTCAGGCGTTATCATGTCGCTGCGGTGCTGGCGAATCAGGCATTGGATAACAGTTTGGGGGTAGCCATTCCCAAAGCCTCGGCGGATGCCACCTTGAATCCGAATGGCGGCTCTTTGATTTACAATCCGCGCACGACCACGATCAGTATCGAGTATTTCGATGAAGTGCAAAAAGTGGTCAAAAAGGACGTGTTGGGTAGTGGCCCTTTGCATGACCCGACCGCTATTTTGTTTGTCAGACTGCAGGATCTGGATGCCAATAATAAAATCCTGCCGGGTCGTCCCGTCGAGCCGTTGGTGTTGCGTGCTGCGGCCGGCGATTGCATAGAAGTCATTTTGCATAATCGCTTGCCCAAAGCCCGCACCCAAATGGCCGATTTAGATGGTTATACCTCGCTATCCGGTATCGTGATTCGCGATGCAGGCAGTCCGGGTTCGAAAATGACTTCGTTTAATAATAATCTGATTCGACCCTCCAATCGGATTGGTTTGCATCCGCAGTTGGTACATTACAACGTGCAGGACTATGACGGCAACAATGTCGGCGTCAATCTGATTGGTACGGTGGCGCCTGGTTATACCAAGGTGTATCACTGGTATGCCGGCGTAGTTGAAACCAGTCCGTCTGCCGAAGCCTGTCCCAAATATGCCGGCACGGATTTCGGCAGCAAGTTTGACAGTCTGAATATCTTTGCCAGACAGCCTAATTTGCGGCCCTTATCGGAACTGGTGACAGCGTCGGTATTTGAAACCGAGGTCAGTAAAATTCTGGATCCGAAGTTTGAAGAACGGGGCGAGATCGATCCCAAGTTGGTGGATGTGACCAAACGTCTGACCGAGATGGCGCAAGCAGCCGGTTGTCTGGAGGTTTTACCAGCAATACAAGCCAGTACGGGAATTACTGCGACCCGACTGACCACTGCACTGGCCACCGCCAATATTGAAGATCAGGCCCCCTTGCTGGCCAGCGATGCGTATCTTGATCCGCTGAAAAACTTCAGTAAGCGACAAGAATGCACGAAAAAACTCAGCGCGGGTAACGGCGATTTATTGCAAAGCCAATTTCCCAACGACTTCAAAACCCTGGCGTTACGGATAGCCAATATATTTGTGTTGCAGGCTGAAGGCATAGACGATCCGCGTATCAGTAAGCTGGAGGCCTACACCTGGCGATTGCCCAGATACCCGGATTTGACGCCGGAAACCACCAAATTGGCCGCACTCTCGAAAGATGCTTGCCGCTATGTGGGCGTGGAATTCGGCGGTACCAATCTGACGCCGCCAGATCGTATCAAACAGGGCCAAAAAGCCGCTGTGGGTGCGTTGATCATCGAGCCTAAAAATGCCAGCTGGAAAGAGTTTACCGATGATTTAGTCATCGATAGACAAAATCCCGGCGTCAATCAGGTGAATAAACGTGCCTCACGCGCTACGGCCACTGTGTCCTATCCTGTAGTGGATAATGCCGGTGTACAAACCAATCGCAGCTTCCGCGATTTGGCTTTGGTGCATCAAAAAGGCTTGAATTTCCGTTATGGCAAAGGTGGTGCGGTGAGCAATCTTGCCGCGGAAAAAGAAGCCGCCAGCGAAGCCTTCAACGCCACCGCACCAGAAGATGCGCATGACTCCGGGCATATGGCCATCAATTACGGCAGCGAACCGTTGTGGTTCCGCTTCGGTTTGCCTGCCGATGCACCGTTTGGTAAGGAAGGCTTGGGTGGCGTGCATAATGCCTGGCAGGGCTTTAGCAACCAGTGCTGCGCCAACGGCGGCACGGCTACCAGCGCAGACGCCAATGTTCAGGAACCCTATGTGCCTATC
>CAIOHN010000291.1 GCA_903858105.1 uncultured Pseudomonadota bacterium
ATCAATGACGGCATAATTATCGATTTGTTGCCCACAGAGTTGGCACTGCAGAAGTATCAGGCGCGCAACTTGCAAAATTTGGCAGATCACGCACTGATTCCCGGTTTGATCAATTGCCATACCCATGCGGCTATGTCGCTATTGCGCGGGATTGCCGACGACCTGCATTTAATGGACTGGTTACAAAACCACATCTGGCCGGCCGAGCAAAAATGGGTCAGCGAAGCTTATGTCCGCGAAGGTACCGATCTGGCGATTGCCGAGATGCTGCGTTGTGGCACGACTTGTTTCAACGACATGTATTTTTTCCCGGAAATCACGGCTCAGCAAGCCATTGAACATGGTATCAGAGCGAATATTGGCTTGATTGTGTTCGATTTTCCGACCGTGTGGGCAGAAAATGCCGACGCTTATCTGGCCAAAGGTCTGGCGCTACACGAAGAACTGCGGCATGAGTCATTAATTAGCACCTCGTTTGCCCCGCACGCGCCGTACACCGTATCTGACGCGCCGCTGCGCCATGTAATGACCTATGCCGACGAAATGAATTTGACCGTGCACATGCATGTGCACGAAACGGCACATGAAGTTGACGAGCAGAAATCCAAAACCGGTCAATCGCCGCTGCAGCGATTGCACGAGTTAGGTTTGCTGACGCCGTCGTTTATCGCCGTACATATGACACAACTGTCTGCGGAAGATATACAGTTGTATGCCGCTACCGGCGGTCACATCGTGCATTGCCCGGAATCCAATTTAAAACTGGCCAGCGGATTTTGCCCGGTAGCGCAATGCCTGGCAGCGGGCATTAATGTGGCTTTGGGTACCGACGGGGCAGCCAGCAATAACGATCTGGATATGTTATCGGAAATGCGCACGGCGGCACTGCTGGGCAAAGGCGTGGCTGGCGATGCCAGTGCCGTATCGGCGATGACAGCCTTGCGAATGGCGACTATTAACGGCGCCAAAGCCCTGGGGCTGGATGCGCACATTGGTTCCTTGACTGTCGGTAAGGCCGCCGATGTAGTGGCAATCGATTTAAGTGAGCTGGAAACTCAGCCGCTGTTCAATCCGCTGGCGCAAATCGTCTATGCGGCCAGCCGTCATCAGGTCACCGATGTCTGGGTGGCGGGTAAGCACTTGCTAAAAAATCGTCAGCTAAGCTCGTTTGATATGCCCGCGTTGATGCAAAAAATTGCGCTGTGGCAGGCGCGTTTGGAAGAACATCCCGCCCGCTAACAGTTGGCACATGACGAATAACCTAGTAATACAGTAAACTATAGCCCCATGAACAGGTTTGCATTATGACAGCGACAGAAAACGTACATCCTCACGAAATTCATAAATTCGGTTCACAAGCGGAACGCTGGTGGGATCCGAATGGCGAGTTTAAAACTTTGCACGAGGTTAATCCCTTGCGGCTGCAGTTTATCGGTCAATATGCCGAGTTACAGGGCAAACGCGTTGTGGATGTGGGTTGCGGCGGCGGTATTCTAACTGAAGGTCTGGCCAAAGCTGGTGCCGAGGCTTTAGGTGTAGACCTGAGCGAAGAGTTGCTGGACATTGCCGATTTACATGGCCTGGAAACCGGCGTAACCGCCAGCTACCGAAAAATCAGCGCGGAACAACTGGCTGAGGAGCAACCGGCAAGTTTTGATCACGTCACCTGCATGGAAATGCTGGAGCACGTACCTGATCCGGCGTCTGTGATTGCCGCGTGTGCAACCTTGGTCAAACCCGGCGGCATGGTGTTTTTTTCGACCTTAAACCGAGTGCCTAAAGCCTGGTTATTGGCGATTGTTGCTGCAGAACACGTGATGAAAATGGTGCCGAAAGGTACGCACGACTATAAAACCTTTATCAAGCCCTCCGAGCTTGGCCAAATGGCCAGAAATGTCGGGCTGGAGTTGCAGGGCATGGTCGGTATCGAATACAGCCCGTTCAACAAGCGCTTTAGTCTGGGAAAAGATATAGACGTTAATTACATCGCTGCATTTCAACGCCCTGAGTGACGCGCAATGGCCGGATTTAAACTGGATTGCGTGTTGTTCGATCTAGACGGTACTTTGGTCGATACCGCGCCGGATCTGATTGCCTGTTTGAACAAAACCCTGCTGGCGCATGGTTTTTTCGAGGCGCCCAGCGAAACCGTCAGGCCGTTTATCTCGCATGGCGCATTAGCCATGATAAAACACTGCGCGCAGGTGGATGAAGTGCTTGGCGAGCAGATGCTGAACTTTATGCTGGATGCGTACCAAAATAATATTGCCGAGCACAGCCGTTTTTTTCAGGGCATGGCCGAAAATCTGGCTGCTATCGAAGGCTTGGGTTTGAAATGGGGTGTGGTTACCAACAAACGCAGCCGGTTTACCCTGCCATTGATGGATGCCATGCAACTGACTGATCGCGCCGCTTGCATTATTAGCGGCGATACCACCGGCAATAGTAAGCCGCATCCAGAACCCATGCTTGCCGCTTGCAACCAGGCCGCTGTTGCGCCGCAAAACTGCGTGTATATCGGCGATGCCATACATGATATTACCGCTGGCAAACGCGCCAATATGAAAACCCTGGCGGCGCTATACGGGTATTTGAAAAGCGACGATCAGCCTCATACCTGGGGCGCAGACGCCCTAATCGAACACCCGCCACAACTGATGGAATGGATAAACGCTAACTTATGTCATTAAGCAAACAGGTCATACTTATTACGGGCGCCGGCGGCGGCCTGGGCGGCACAGCAGCGCTGGCTTTGGCAAAGCAGGGCGCGCAAATCATCTTGCTGGATAAAAGCATCCCCAAGCTGGAAAAAATCTACGACGCGATAGTCGCAGCGGGCGGCCCGGAGCCGATGTTGTACCCGTTCGATTTGGCAGGTGCCAGCGAACTGCAATATCAGGAAATGGCCGATGCCATAGAACAACACTACGGTGCCTTGCAGGGCGTGTTGCATTCGGCTGTGGAATTTAGCGCTTACAGTCCGATTATCAATTACAAAACCAAGGACTGGGGCCACTCACTAAATGTCAATCTAAGCGCGCCGTTCTTATTGTGCCGGGTATTGCTGCCGGTGTTGCAGAAAAGCGAGCACGCTTCCATCGTGTTTACCTCCGACTCGTCCGCGCGCAAAGTACAGGCTTATTCCGGTGCTTATGGCGTATCCAAAATTGCCCTGGAAGGCTTTGCCGGTATTCTGGCGGCGGAATTGGAAGCCGGGCAAAAAATCAGAGTTAACACCCTGGTACCTGGGGCTATCGATTCACCGTTGCGCAAACGCGCCTATCCGGCCGAAGACAAAGCGTCGCTTCCGACTATGAACAGTCTGGAACCGCTGTATGTATATTTATTTAGCGATGCCAGTATTGGTGTGACTGGTCAAATTCTTGACGCACAAACTTTTAAACCCTAAGAGACTTATGGCAGACAGAGAAGTTGTATTTTTAAGCCGCGACGTCAATATCGTCACGATTCCCGACGGCAACCACGGCACCTTGAACAAAGGTGAGGAAGTGACCATCCATCAGGCACTGGGCAGCAACTACACCGTAGTTACTGAATACGGCCACATGGTACGGATTGCCGGTATCGATGCGGATGCACTGGGCAAAGAAACCCAGCACCTGCAAACCCTGGTGTCAGAAACCGATCGCCAGGCCGTCGAGAAAAATTGCTGGGAAGTGATGAAAACCGTCTACGATCCGGAAATTCCGGTGAATATCGTCGATCTGGGTCTGGTTTATCATTGCAGCGCCAATCCTAACCCGGATGGCGGCAACGATGTGCATATCCAAATGACCTTGACCGCGCCTGGCTGCGGCATGGGGCCGGTGATTCAAAGCGATGTGGAAAAATCCGTCCGCGCCTTGCCGGGCGTCAGTTCGGTAGACGTTGAGGTGGTTTTGGATCCACCCTGGTCGCGGGAAATGATGTCTGAAGTGGCCCAGGTGCAACTGGGTTTATTTTAGGGCTTTAACCAGTCGGTAGCTTAGCGGCGGAAAATTGCCGCTTTACCGGCGTGAGTCAGCAAGCTTTTATGTAGGAGCTTGTTCTGTAAGCAAAAAACTACATTGGCATGTTCCTGGCTTACATGTACCTGAACCTTCGATTCAAGTACACGGGGAACCGTCATGAAAGAAAAATCAGCCGAATTAGCCATTGTTAGCAACAGAACCTTTGAAGCCTCAACGGCTGTCAATCTGCATCATTACGATATTAGCAGTGCCTTGCAGACCACCTTGGAATTCAAAGAGCTGATTAGTATTTTCTGCAACAAAATTCAGGCCACCATTCCGCATAACGGCATCGAATACAGTAACGATGAATTCGATCTGGAATTTAAACGCGGGGTTATGGCGCGGCATTCGTGTTCTTATGCCTTAAAGGTGGAAGAACAACAATTAGGTGAGTTAAAGCTGACACGCACTAACCGTTTCAGCAAAGATGAACTGAAAATGCTGGAAAGTTTGTTGTGTTGCCTGATATACCCGCTCAGAAACGCCACCTTGTTTCAGAACGCGCTAAAAATGGCGTTTACCGACACTTTAACCAAAGCCAATAATCGCAGTTCATTTAACGACAGCTTATTCCGCGAGATGAATCGCGCGAATCGCAATAATGAACACTTATCGCTGATTTTTGTCGATGTCGATCATTTTAAACATATCAACGACAATTACGGGCATGGTTGCGGCGATTTGGCCTTGTCATCGTTGGTAAGTTGGTTAAAAGATACCGTCAGAGCAAGTGATGCGGTGTTTCGTTTTGGCGGCGAAGAATTTGTGATTTTATTGGGTGACACCGATATTGATGGGGCGATGTTGATCGCCGAACGGATTCGAGCGGATGTCGAGTCGCACACTCTGGCCTATGGCATGGATGTGATCAGCCTAACCGTGAGTTTGGGTGTCGCCACGCTAAAAGGCAACGATACCGCCGATTCCTTGATTACCCGCGCCGACGCTGCCATGTATCAAGCCAAAAAACACGGCAGAAACCGGGTAGAGGCGATGGTTTGAGAGGTGTATTTGAGCCATTGTGGTGCTATTTTGGTGGTTTTGGTGCATTTGTTTGTTGTGTTCGTCGGCTGAAAAGCCCCGCAACCCAGATTTTTAAAGGGATACGGTAGTTGGCATCAACTTTGCAATAAATATATTGTGTTGTTACTCCTATCTGTTCTCATGTGTGGACATGGCGCCCTGATTGACGGTTGATCAGGGCGCATTTTTTTGTCTGGTAGAAAATCTCGTAGTCACTTTCAACTATGACTAAATGACGTAAATTTCTTACAGGCAATAAAAAAGGCCTAGGTGAAAAACACCTAAGCCTTTGATATATTTGGAGCTGGCGATGGGGCTCGAACCCGCGCCGGGTGATTACAAATCACGCTAGTGATGCGTAACTTATTGAAATAAATGTTATTTAATCGTGACATCCGTTGCTGATTGTCACGACAGAGCATAACAAGCATAACCGAATCACGCAAAATTCACGCATACCCCTCAGGGTCGTCTACGATGGTTTATCGGCTTTCCTTGCCAGCCGATCCTGTAAATTCAACATTGAAGAATCCCTGCAAAGCTAGCATTGCTGTTATCTGGCACAAGTGATAGCATTGATAGCAGCCAATCTTTGGAGAATGTTATGCCTAGTCTAGTTGTCAGAAACCTCGATGAGTCCATCATCAACGCGCTCAAAGCGCGAGCAGTCGCGCATCACCGTTCTACCGAGGCGGAACACCGTGCGATTTTGGCGGAATTTTTACTGAGGCCCCAACGTAAAACCTTCGCGGAGGCTTTAGCTGATATGCCCGCTGTCGGCATAGATAGCGATTTTCACCGCGTGAATGACGATACCCCGCCAAGCGATGTATTTGATTGATACCAACGTCATCAGCGAGATCAGAAAAGGTGAAAAAGCTAATCCAGGGGTTCGCCGGTTTTTTGATGCCGCAATTCAGAATAATCAGAGACTTTATATCTCTGTGGTCACGATTGGGGAACTACGCCGGGGTGTCGATTTGATTTTTCATCGCGGCGACATCTCGCACGGCAAACTGTTAGAAGCATGGCTAAATTCGATTCTTGAACAATATCAAGAAAACATTCTCGACATTGACAGCGAGATTGTTTTGGTCTGGGGGAAAATGCGCGTTCCTAATCCTCAGCATCCCATCGACAAACTGATTGCGGCAACTGCGTCGATCTATGATTTGACGGTTGTGACTCGCAATATAGAGGATTTCCAAAACACGGGAATTGCTCTGCTGAATCCATTTTCTGAATAGTGATCGTCACCATAACCACGTTGTTTACTGCATTGAACTTTTTGGATGATTTAGGGAATGGAAAAGCCCCTGCAATTCCAAAATTTATTGCAGCGAAACAATTTTTTTGGTATCCGTACGTAATAATTTTATTACTTGTTGGAACTCTTAGAGACTATGCGCACAGCAATCGTAATTACAATTCTGCTCATTTGTACTAGTTCGTCTCATGCGGAAGATCAGATCTCCTGTGGAGACGTCTTAGCGGTCATTCAGCAAACAATCTCTTCAATTGGAAAAGAAAACTTTGTTTACCAATTGAAAAGAAACGGGCAGACACATGCAATTCTTGCGTTGTCCGCAAAAAAACCAGTCGACGCAAAAACGAGTAAGTGGCGGCTACTTGAACGGGAGGGCGAATCCTTGACCTACTGCGTGGCCTCAGAAGGAATTGGCATCGAAATGCTCATGAGCCTGCATACTGGTAGTCCACCGGCAAAATACGGTCTCCCTAGCTCTGGGCAACCCCGATGCTTTGAGCCAAGGCCTAACGCTCTTCCAGGTAGCCTAGAAGTCAGATTGTGGGCAAACAAGGAGCTTGGGGACAGCACAGTGATTCATTTAAGCTCAAGCAAGGGTGATAAGGACTACACGTTCCTTACATCGAACGACAACACCGGGTATTGGATTCTTTTGGAAGCAGACAAAAATAATATCAATAACTCCTGCTACAGATCTCGCGGTGACGCCTCGGATATAAAAGTTGATTACTGGCCATTTAAGGAAAATACTCCCGGAAAAATCCAATGAACCGAGGTTCGAAATTTAGCTCTAGCCGCCGTCATGAGACGATTTAGGTGCTTCGATGTTATGTTCGTGGCCAGCGCGGCTCAGCAAAGCGTTAGGCACCTGTATCATGTCAGACGCACCGCACAAAATGAATGAGCATGGAATAGTGCAACAGGCGCAGGAAGAAGTATCAACCGGACGGCGGCGACTGAACACCCAGCAAAAAGGAAATAACTTTTGATGCTGACAAACTGCCAGCTGTCATGGCTGGGATGATTGAGGCGATGGAGGCGACGAACTGAATCAATCAACGCGCGCGCATTTGTACGCACTAGGCTAGGCATCAAATAGAAAGAATTGGCTTATTCCAGCCAAACCAGTCAGCTACCTAACCGCCTGATAATTCAAGCAGATAGGCAGTGTGATAATGTAACAAACGGGCCGCGCGATTAAGGCGACATTTAATTCGATGTGCTGGATGCAATTTGTCACAACACTTGGTCTTTGGTCGATGGACCCATTGTGCGAGTGTCCGATGGATCTTGTTTGTCTAGACACTGCGGGAGAATGCTAGGTGGTCCCTTTACGGGGGCGACTGCGGAAGCATTAAAACTCAATATCAGCAATATGAAACAAATGATTTTTGTTTTTTTCATTTGGTCGCTAAAAGATATTGTTAGGAATACTTAGGATATCGCTAAAAACAACTTCCCTGAATTGATAAAGCGGATAGACGATAATAAACGCTTTCTCCAGGACAAGATTAGAAGCCAGTGATCGGTTACGACCCAGCCATTGAAATGAAAATGCAGCGACTGTTTGCCA
>CAIOHN010000292.1 GCA_903858105.1 uncultured Pseudomonadota bacterium
AACGTCAATACCTGGGAATTTGAAGGCAAACAATACGTAGGCGTTCTGTCTGGTATTGGTGGCTGGGCAGGTATCGGTAT
Source organism: uncultured Pseudomonadota bacterium (assembly GCA_903858105.1). Lineage (GTDB taxonomy): Bacteria > Pseudomonadota > Gammaproteobacteria > Methylococcales > Methylomonadaceae > Methylomonas. The sequence goes on from CAIOHN010000292.1 coordinate 81, forward strand.
CGCTGCTGGTATCGACGACGGCACTTCAGCATCTAGCTCAGAAGGTTTGGGCGCGGTGGGTGCATACAGAAGCTTGAGCTCTTACACCAAACTGGGTGGTACACTGACTGTGTTCGCTCTGCCTAACTAAGATCTAACTCCTTAGATTTTCAGTAAAGCAAGCCTTGGCCGAGCAATCGGCCAAGGCTTTTTTACGTATAGAACCCTGCTAAAAGGAAACTGCAATGAAAATGTTCTCGACCGCCTCGAAATTAATGACATTGGCGACATTGGCATTAGCCGCCCTGCCTGCCACAGCCCAAGACACCTTCAAGGTTTGTGCCGACCCAGTCAATCCCCCTTATTCCACCAAGGAACAAACCGGCTATGAAAACAAAGTCGCCGCTTTATTTGCTGAGCAGCTAGGCCAAAAACTGGAATACACCTGGCTCCCGGAAAGAATCGGCTTCATTCGCAATACCTTAAAAGCCGAGAATGATAATGGCGAAGGCTTTAAATGCGATGTGGTAATGGGTGTGCCAGCCGGTTACGACCTCACCGACACTACAAAACCTTACTTCCACTCGACCTATGTTTTATTAATTGCCAAAGGCCGTGGCTGGGACGACATCAAAGACAGTACTCAATTAAGCAACCTGCCTTTGGAAAGACAGGAAAAATTGAAAATAGCCATGTTTGACCGCGGGCCTGGCACTGAATGGTTACAAAAAAATGGCCTGCTGGAACAAGGTGTGCCTTATCAAAGCATGACCGGCGACAGTGAGCATAATGTGGCGATGCAAATAGAAAAAGACTTGCGCGCCAAAGCCATAGACATGGTAATTCTTTGGGGCCCTATGGCCGGTTATGTGCAGTCGCAAGCGGCAAAAGACAGTTACATCGCCATACCGATGCAATCCTCACCCGGTCTGAAATTTGATTTTTCTATTGCCATGGGCATACGCCAAGGCGATAACAAACGCAAACAGCAACTGAATGAGCTAATCGACAACAATCAAGATAAAATTCAAGCCCTTATCGGTGCTTACAACATTCCGCTGCTGCCCATTCCTGTGCAAGCCGGCAAAAAGGACGATGATTAAAAAATCCCCGGGGTGCCATACTAAGGCATCCCCTCTATTGCCGAGAGTTAGTAACCCCCAAAACAAAAATCTGCAGTCCTTTTCAAATTTATTTTTGGTATTTGCGAACGCCAGCGTATTTATAAAACCCAGTAACCGGAAAGCTGACAAAGATTGAGTATGATGATCTACATACATGTATGTAGCATCAAACCATGAAAATCACCGGCAAGAAATTGACAACTTTTAAAGTTTGCGCGCTAGCAGTTAGCTGCGTGATGACGCCTACTTGGGCTTACGCCAAACAAACGCTGCGTGTGCTGACATGGCCAGGTTATGCCGACACTGAAGTAGTTGCAGCCTTTGAGCGACGGTTTGCGGCAGAAGTAGAGCTAACTTATGTCACATCTGACGACGACCTTTGGCACAAAATCACCAGCGAAAACTATGACGTATTTGCCGTCAACACTGCAGAACTGCAGCGTTATATAGAAAAGGGTTTGAGCAAACCGATCAGCCTGGAAAACATCCCCAACCACAAGCAACAATTACCGCGTTTTCAAAACCTGCAAACTATCCCAGGTCTGGTTCATCAGGATAATACCTACGCCATACCCTATACTTATTCGGAAATGGGTTTGATCTATAACCGCAAACTGGTCAAACAAATACCGCATTCGATGGCAGCCATGTGGAACCCGGATTTCCGCGGCCAGGTTTTGGCTTTTAACGCCAGCAATCACAATTTCTCGCTGGTTGGTTTATTGATGGGGGTTAAAAATCCGTTTCGGATGAATGATGCGCAGTTGCAGCAGGCCGCTAAAAAGCTGGTTAATTTGCGGCGTAACGTCCTGACGTTTTACGCCACCGCCGAGGAAGCCGCCGCACTATTTTCCCGCTACGATATTGCCTTGATGTTTGGCAATTACGGCAGACAGCAAATTAAAGCCTTGCAAGATGCGGGGGCGGATATAGGCTATGTCATTCCCGATGAAGGCGCCTTGGCGTGGCTGGATTGCTGGGCAATTGCCCGATCCAGTCAAAACCCGGCATTGGCAGAACAGTGGATAAACTACACCCTGGAACCGAGCGTAAGCGAACGCCTTAGCAGTCAACACGGTCTTGCAAACACTATCTCTGCCACCGCGGATACACAACAGGACAATCTGATCTGGCTGGAACCTCTGCAAGACCCGCTTAAGCAAAAACAATTTTGGGATCGGATCATTTCCGGAGAAACCCTTGAGACCTTTTAAATGCGACTAAGCATAGGCATAAAATTAGGCTTCTGGCTGGCACTGCTAGGCACCTTGTCGACTGGTTTGACGGGTTATTACATCTATGAACGCAGCCGCAGCATGCTAATCGACGCCTCAAAAGATAAGTTGCTGACCGCGACGCAAGGCTTGGCCCAACGCTTTACCGATACATTATCTGCCACCGCCAACGACGTACGTCTGATAGCCAACCTATCAATCAACACCAAAATCGCCAGCGTAAAACCCGACGATCAATTATCGGTACGCAAAAACCAATTGGCCGAGATCTTCGTCAGCCTATTAAAAGCGCATCCAGAATACAGTCAAATTCGCTTGATCGATGCCCTAAATTACGGCAAAGAATTGGTCAGGGTCGACAAAGATCAAGATGGCCTAAAAGTAATTGCTGACGCCCAATTACAGGAGAAAAACCATTTTCCCTATGTTTTTGAAACTTTGCGGCTCGCAGAAAACCAGTATTACATCTCCGAGATTAACTTAAACCAGGAACTGGGAACCCATTTGGGTTTTGGTAAGCCCACCGTCCGGGTTGCCATGCCAATAAAGTCGGCCAACACGACCATCGCCATAGTCGTGATCAATGTCGATCTGGATGGCTTATTCCAACGGATACATGCCAATAGCCCGGACAACATCAAATTACTGCTGAGTAATCACAGAGGCGATTATTTGATTCACCCCGACAGTAGCAAAGCATTCGGATTTGAGCGCGGTCGATCTGTTCTGATTCAGAAGGATATTCCAGACGTTCAGCAGATGCTGTCTGGCATCCGGGATCATGCCGTGTTTGCCACCAGCGAGAACTCTTTGTTGGGTGCGAAGTCTTTAGTGGCGTTTGTGAAATTGCCATTGAGCTCTGCAAACGCGCAGCGCTTCGCCATACTGGGCCTGTATACCCCGTTAAAAAGCGTGTTGACCGGCAGCGAAGCGCTAGGCTGGCAGGTAATAGAGCTTACGCTGCTATTCAGCCTGCTGACCAGTGCGATCTCGATAATCCTTGCCAGAGTGCTAGCCAAGCCGCTGAACTCCATGACAACAGCCATTGGTCAATTTACCTTGGGCCAAACGCTGGAGGGTTTGCCCACGCATCGTCAGGATGAATTGGGCTATTTAGCCAACAGCTTTTTGTCGATGACAAATCAGTTAAATCAGCAGATAGCCGAACTGCATACCTCGGAAGCCAAGTTTCAAGCCATCCTGGACAACGCGCCAGTCGGCATCTGGCTGGTAGGCCGTAATCAGCAGTTCTCATTTGTAAACAAAACATTTTGTAGCGCGCTGAACATTCCCGAAAGCCGTTTTATCAGCAATGAGCCCGTCACCGGGCTTTTAGGCACAGAAGTGGCGACACGCTTTCTGGCATCCGATCACGAATGTCTATACGGCTCCACTCAACCCCATCATTCGCTGGAGCAGTTAAAGTTCGCTGACGGCAAACGCCACACCCTGCAAATTACCCGTACCCCATTGCACGACATACTTGGCGATACGGTGGGTGTTATCGGTATAGCAATGGATATTACCGACCGCCAAGACGCTGTAAATCGCGAACATGCCCATAATCGCGTACTGGACCTACTTTCCAGAGGTGCGCTGTTAGCGGAAATTTTAGAGGCCGTTGTGCTTGGTGTTGAGGCACAAAACCCGGACTTGGTATGCTCGATTTTGCTATTAAATAGCGAAGGCAACCAATTATTAATCGGCGCAGCCCCGCGCTTACCAGACTTTTACAATGCAGCGGTAAACGGGCTGCATATCGGCCCCGGCGTCGGATCCTGCGGCACTGCGGCTTTCTTTGGTCAACGGGTGATTGTCGATGACATTCAAAATCATCTGTACTGGGCGCCCTTTAAAGAACTTGCTGCGGAAGCAGGATTGGCGTCCTGCTGGTCTGAACCCATTCGCAGTGCCTTAGGCGACTTGTTGGGAACCTTCGCGATTTACCAAAACCAACCGGCCAACCCTAGTCCGAGCGACATCTTGATGATAGAACAGGCTGCCAGTCTGGCTGGCATCGCCATAGATCGCAGCCGCGCCAACGAAGATCTACAGTTGGCTTCGCTGGTTTATCAAAATTGCAGCGAAGCCATGGCTGTTACGGATGCACAGGGCGCGATCATCACCATCAACCCGGCTTTTACCAGCTTAACCGGCTACACACTAAGCGAGGTCTTAGGTAAAAACCACAACATTCTCAGCTCAGATCGTCACGATCAACAGTTTTATCAAAACATGTGGTACGCCATTAATGCCACAGGTCATTGGAAAGGCGAGATTTGGAATCGCCGCAAGAATGGCGAAGTGTTTGCCGAACAACTCACCATCAACACCATATTCAGCGACGATGGCTCACCGCATCGCCGCGTCGCCTTGTTTTCCGATATTACTCAGAAAAAGCAATCCGAAGAACTTATCTGGACACAAGCGAACTTTGATCCGCTCACTGGCTTGCCGAACCGCCGCATGTTCCATGACCGACTGGATCAGGAAATCAGAAAAGCGCACCGCAGCGGTCTGCGTGTAGCTCTGATATTGCTTGACCTGGATCGTTTTAAAGAGATCAACGACACGCTGGGCCACGACATGGGAGACTTGCTGCTTAAAGACGCCTCACAACGTTTGCTTAACTGTGTGCGCGACACCGATACGGTCGCTCGACTCGGCGGCGACGAGTTCACCATCATTCTCAGCGAATTACAGGATACCGACAGCACCGAACGCGTCTTGAGCAATATCTTGCAAAAGCTGGCGGAGCCGTTTCAACTCAGAAGCAAAGTAGCCTATGTCTCGGCCAGTATTGGCATTACCCTTTATCCCAAAGATGCCGAAAGAATCGATGTCTTAATCAAGAATGCCGACCAGGCCATGTATGCCGCCAAACATCAAGGCCGTAATCGTTATTGTTACTTTACAGCGTCTATGCAGGAAGCGGCGCAAGCCCGCATGAAAATTGCCGATGACTTGCGCGGCGCGTTGGCAGGAAAACAATTTGAACTGTATTACCAACCTGTGGTGGATCTTGTCTCTGGTGCCATCCTAAAAGCAGAGGCATTACTGCGCTGGCTACATCCGACGCGCGGCATGATCAGCCCGACGGAATTCGTGCCTATCGCCGAAGACATTGGCCTGATAGCTGAAATAGGTGATTGGGTATTTAGGGAAGCCGCTTACCAGGTAAAACAGTGGCGCGCGCAATTTCATGCCGACTTTCAAATAAGCGTTAACAAATCGCCAGTGCAGTTCTATGACGGCCACTCGCACGACAGTTGGCTGACGCATCTGCAAACGCTAGGACTATCCGGACAAAGCATCGTAGTAGAAATTACCGAAGGGCTGTTATTGGATGCCAGCAATGTGGTTAAGGATCAGTTGCTATCGTTTCGCGACGCAGGTATTCAGGTATCGCTAGACGATTTCGGCACCGGCTATTCGTCGCTCGCGTATTTGAAAAAGTTTCATATAGACTATCTAAAAATCGACAAATCCTTTGTCGGCAATCTGACGCCCGACTCCAGCGACAAGGTGCTCTGTGAAGCCATCATTGTCATGGCGCATAAATTGGGTATGAAAGTCATTGCCGAGGGCATAGAAACCGAGCAACAACGCCAATTGTTAACCGAATCGGGTTGCGATTACGGACAGGGTTATCTATTTTCAAAACCGCTGCCCGCCGCAGCGATTGAACAACTACTGCTTCAACATCATTCTCCGGCTCACGACGCCGACAAGCCTATTTAATCTTTAGCTTGAGCAAATGCACCCGGCGGTTATCAGCGCGCAGTACTTCAAAACAAAAATCATCAAACTCGACTTTTTCACCTTTTTTTGGAAAATGCTCAAGCCGCTGCACGATCAAACCGCCCAGCGTGTCGTATTCATCTTCTTCCAGGTCAGCGGAAAAATAGTTGTTAAACTCTTCGATAGGCGTTAATGCGCTAACGATAAATTCTTTTTCGCTACGCTGCGAGATAAACTCTTGCACTTCGTCGTCGTCATGCTCGTCTTCGATTTTACCGAAGATTTGTTCAAGCACGTCTTCGATGGTGACCAGTCCGGCCGCGTTACCGTATTCATCAACCACAATAGCCATATGATTGCGTTCGGTACGAAACTCTTTTAGCAGGACATTCAGTCGCTTGCTTTCCGGTACTACGTTGACCGGACGCATGACGTCTTCAACTTTAAGGGTTTTGTCATGCAGGGCATGTGCCAGCAAATCTTTGGCCAACAATACGCCAACCACTTTGCTGCGATCTTCTTCGATGACGGGAAAA
>CAIOHN010000293.1 GCA_903858105.1 uncultured Pseudomonadota bacterium
CCTGAATCTGATCAAAAACGAAAAATCCCGCAAACTCGGCGTCAAGGTTAAGCGACTGAAGGCCGGCTGGGATAATGATTACCTGCTACGGGTGATCGGGGGAATTTAAGCGCGATTGCCCTGCGCGACCAGCCTTTGGCGGCCTTATATGGTTACCGGGTAGAACGTGGCCTGCGTGATGCGCTTCTGGGTAAACTGATCTGGCCTTTGCGGCTGGCCTATCCTTGGCGGCCTGCAGGCGCGCAAGCCAGCGATGAGCCGCAAGAATCTGTTGGTGCCCGCGACGTGGTAGACGGGGTGGCCTTATTGGCCGCGTGGGAAACCGATGCCGGTGCAAGCGTACGCAGTCGGCTGAATCAACTGATCATAGACAGATCAATGCCTGCAGCGACTACACCTACCAACCCGGAATGGGGCTTGGTTACGCAAGTTATGCAAACGGCATTGGACTTAGCCGATAGCGTCAGCGATCTGCTGATGGCGGAGGGAGTACATCAGATCATGCAGGGCAATTTCGATCGCGCCGGGGCGGCGATGGCCGTGATCGACAAACAATCGCTACCGATTGAGCCACAAGTGGCTAAAACCCCGCGCGGCGGTGCTAGTTACACGCAACGTATGGCCTTGTTGTGCCCAATTGCGGCTGCAAACACTTGGCCAGAAGATAGACGCAGCCGAGCCGAATCTGGTCTGAATAACTGGTTGGCACACATGATGGGTGAACCCGCGCGTTATCAGTTCAAGGCCAGGGTGTATCGCGGCGAGGATGCCAATCAAAAGCCTATCATCGACCCACAGCCGATGACTGTTAATTTGCAAGACATGGGCTTATCTGCGCTATCGGCAGTGCTGATGGCGACCACCGTGCACACCCACGAACTATCAGGCGGAGCAGATACCGGATTTAGAGGCCGATTGGTCGAAGCCTTCACCCAGCAGATTCTTAATCCTGGCGATGTAACAGGCCTTGATATTCAGCAAGAAGGGGAAATAAACGGTCTAGGCTTGGGTCATTTTGAAGCACTTGCCACCACTTTGCGCGCACTACTGGATAAAGTCCGGCCCATCACCCGCAAAGACCTGGTAGTGCCCGACGACACCTTGGAAGCCGGGCAGAATGAAGGTGAATATCCCGGCGTGGATCAGCTCGAATTGCGCAGCCGTGCCGACGCTTTGATCGCCGATTTTACTGCCATTAAAAACGCGGTGTTGGCCAGTGCCGATAGTGACGACTTGTTGAATAATTTGGCCGCGCTAGCTGATTTTATCGTTCCCGCCACCTGGCCGCAGCAAGTGCAAGTGCTGACAAACCCCGCGCATAACCCAGAGGATTTTCCTGCGGCGCTGGCCGCTGTTACGGCGACATTAGAGCTTAAAAGCCAGCAACTTGAGGAAGCGATAGCCACAGAACTGGACAAGGATGGCGTACCTAAACCGCCTACCCACGGTCAACTGGTGCAAAAATCCATAGATCAAATCAAACAGTTATTAGGCAAAGATTTCCCGGTACTGCCATGCTTTAGCCTGGGTGCTTACGCCGCTGATTTTAATGCCTCGCTGGCCGCTCAGGCGGATTTAACCTTGAATAATCCCTGGCAAGTCAGCGGCTGGTTGCCCAAGTTGGCGCGGGTACACGATGGGCTGGATCGTTTTGCTGGCGCATTAAGCGCGCACGAGGCTTTAATAGACTTGAGCAAGCAACAAGACTTTAAGGTGGTGCAGTATCCGCATCAGGATAAACCAATCTGGGCCGCATTACCGGAAGCCTGGCGCGAAGATGAAGCCACGCCGCCAGACCTTAGCAAGGTGCCGGAGGAACTGCGTGAGTATCTGGCCCAACAACCCGGCGCAGCCTACAAGGATATTAACCGTGTCGTTCCCAAACTAGCGCTGGCTTTGCACACGCCAGGCGGACTGGATACGGTTGCCGACGACACACTGCTAACCGGACTGGTTTGCGACGAATGGGCTGAGTTTATCCCTGATCGTTTCCAGACCGCAGGCATTAGTTTTCATTATGACGCGCCCGGTGCGCGACCACCGCAAAGCATTCTGCTCGCCTTGCCGCCTACTTTGCAGCAGCAAAATTGGCAATTCGAGCAAGTGCTGGATGTGCTGCACGAAGCTTGGGATCTGACGAAACTGCGCGCAGTTCGACCAAAAGATTTGGAAGGCGGTATTGGTGCCCTGTTACCAGGCAATTACCTGCCCTCAAACTATACCGACAAGCTACCCAGCGTTACGCTACAAAAAATGGCCTTTGCCGCATTGGCCAAATACAAAACATCGATAGTGCCTCTGGGCAAAGGTTAGGAGCAGTCATGGCTATAGAACTCAGCAAATCAGTTGCTTACCTGGCCAACGCACAGTCTTTTACGGCCATAAAGCCCAGCATTACCGGTTTTACCCGCCTGGAAACCCAACCCACGTCGGTTAGCTTGAAAACAGGTCTGCAGGCTCCGCTGGCCGATCCGCTGTGGATGCTGGCACGGCAATGGCAGTTCAACGAGTTTCAAGGCGAGGATGCGGGCAGCCCGATTAAACTGGCTTTTGCCGTAAATGGTACGGCGGTAGACCGATTTCGTTCCGGACATGCCAAAGATCAAGCCTGGCAAAGCTTAAGCGCGGGCGAAGCCCCACTGGAAACCAGGGTTGAAGCCGAGCCGGTCTGGGATACCCACCCGCGTCTGCGTGGTGAAGCCGGCTTGCAACTATTACGCATGCTACCAAATGCAGGCGTGAGAGCGAACTTGCTGGCCTCGTATCCATTGACGCTGAAAGCACCCAGCGACTCTGCGGCCGACCAGGCCGGTTCGCTATGGTCAACCTTATTTGATAAACGGACTATCGACGCCCAAACACTGGCGGCAGCGTTAATACCGTTGCTGGATGGCAACGGCAAACTTACGGGTTTGCCTGCCGCGCTGGCTATCGATGCGGCCGAGATTGCTGCAACGCAAGCGACGTTGGAAAACTGGTTGGTTTGGCTCAGCGATTTGGTGTTTGAAGGTGCGCCGGATAATCCGGCCTGGCAAGGTGAGCGCCTCGAATATGCCTTTGCCTTGGGTAGCGCTGACGTGGTGTTAAAAGCTGACGAATACACCGATGGTCATGTCGATTGGGATGATTTCCATGCTGAAGCGACTGGGGAAGATGCCAATGCTAATCCGCCTGTCACTCAGCAATTCGCTGTCGCCCAGCGCCACCCGTCGCCCGTGCGTTATCCGGGAATGCCTGCCGAACGCTATTGGGAGTTTGAAGATGGTCGGGTCAATTTCGCCGGTGCCGAAGCCGGTGTGACGGACTTGCTACGCATTAGCGTCACCGAATTTGCGCTGAGTTTTGGCAATGACTGGTTTGTAACGCCGGTGCGATTACCGGTGGGTTGGCTGTATAAAGTCAGCAGCTTTGCCATTACCGACAGCTTTGGCATCACCAGCCCTATTGATGCCATCAAACCAGCAGGCGATACGCCGTGGACCATGTACCAGATGAGTGCAGACGCCAGTCTGAATGGACAATTGCAGCACACCATGTTCCTGCCCGACAGCCTGGACGGTGTGCAGGAAGGCGCCGTGCTGGAACACACATTGTTAGCCCGCGATGAAATGGCCAACCTGGCCTGGGCTATCGAGAAAAAAGTCCAAGGCGTATCTGGAGAACCCCTGGATAGGGATATGGAAGCCAAAGCACTGGCTTTTCAGCAGCAAATCCATTTTGACCAACTTCCCGATAGCCCGCAACTGGCCTATCGACTAGCCACACCCGTGCCAGCCAACTGGACCCCGCTGCTGCCAGTGCGCAAAAAACTTAACCTTACCGAGCCGCTGGAAATTCAACTGGAACGTGCTGGCATGAAGCGATTTTATCCCGAGGCTAACGTGGCGATGCTAGGTAGCGTAGATCCTGCCTATAAACTATTTCTTAATGGCCTTGACTCACAACCAAACTTTATCAGCCGCTTGGACATAGACCCCAACCTGCGCGCCTATGTGTTTTATCCGCGCGGTTGGTTGTTACGTAAAGACCCTAACCATGAAATGGTGATCACAGGCCCGGAGGCTGACCGCTTAGTCATAGAGGAAGAAGAAGTCCCGCGTATTGGTGCCAGCGTCAAACGCAAATTTCAATACGCCCGCAGCAGCGACGGTAAAAGCTGGCTTTGGATTGGCCGCAGCAAAGTCGCCGGACGCGGCGAAGCATCGAGTAATTTAAGGTTTGATGTAGCGATCAAAACAACGACGGCGCGTTGAATATACATGCCAGAAATTTCGCCATTCAAGCCTGGTTTGACAGGCACGGTATTGGTCAATAGATCCAGCGACACCTGTTTTTCCACGATGATGGTCGGCATCCAGCCTGTAGAATAACTTCCCAAAAGATACGCCATGCACATTATCTGGCGGTGCACTGCGCAACGCCGCTCAAACGCCATTCTCCTGCAAGGCTGCAGGACCGCTTCAACAGATGCGACCGCATACGCTTCGCTATTCGGACCTATACGGGCTACCGATTGCGACTTACGGCCTTGCACCTGGTTGCGGGTGTAGCTCCAGGTGTTGTCCTGGGCGGTGCCGGCCAGGTTTTGGGTCAGGCTGGCCAACGCCGATTGCGTGGTATAGCCATAGCCGGTGGTGGTGCCGTTACCCAGAGTGACGGTGGTGCGCCGCGACAGGTCGTCGTAGGCATAGCTGGCCAGGCTGACATATTTTTTTCGGGAACAATCGGTAGCTTCTGGCTCCAGATATTTGTCAATTTATCGAAAATATTATCAAATCTCAAATACCAAGCGGCCAATCCAAGTTTAAAATGGCACGGCATTAAACATAGACAATATATTAAATAAAGAATCTATAGCAATTTTTATGCTTTCCTTGAAGCCAATTTTTTTTATAGCCAATTGATAAATAAAAACAGGAAAAAAAACAAATACAACCATGGCGATTTCTATTGCCGCCAATATAAAATCAGCATTACGAGCAATAAGTGACCATGGATTGACGACCAGAATTAATATGAAAACCTGGAAATACATCAAAGGAACCTCTGATTAATCCCCCGATAACGGTATAATTAATCAATAGCCCCGATTTCGAGATTACGCGCATGGAACAGTATCAAC
>CAIOHN010000294.1 GCA_903858105.1 uncultured Pseudomonadota bacterium
ATGGCATCGAGTCCGCCGAAATACGCCAGCAGCGCGGCAAACCCAGTCAAGGCAGTTTACGGCTGAATGCTTACCACGAGTCCGGCACTATCGTTATCGAAGTGAGCGACGATGGCGGCGGGCTGAATCGCGAGCGCATTCTGGAAAAGGCCATCGAAAAAGGCATGATCCAGGCCGATGCTTTATTGACCGATCAGGAAATATACGGCTTGATCTTCGAGCCGGGCTTTTCCACAGCCTCCCAAGTTTCCAATCTGTCCGGCCGAGGCGTGGGCATGGATGTAGTGAAACGCAATGTCACCGATTTGCGCGGCTCCATTGATGTGGACAGTCGTTTGGGTCTTGGCACCACGATGCGCATCCGCCTGCCTTTGACGCTGGCGATTATCGATGGCTTCCTGGTGGCTGTCGGTAAAGCCTCTTTCGTAGTGCCGCTGGATAGAGTGGTGGAATGCGTGGAATTACCTGTTGATGTTGATAAGCACGACTACATGGATTTGCGCGGCGAAGTGCTGCCATTTATTCGGCTGCGAAATTTGTTCGATATACCTGGCCAACCGCAACGCCGCAGCAATGTGGTGGTGGTGGAAGTAGCCGGTGCCAAGACCGGGTTGGTGGTTGATCGCTTGCTGGGCGAGTTTCAGACGGTGATCAAGCCGCTCGGCAAAATGTTTAATCATGTGCAGGGCGTGGGTGGTTCCACCATTCTGGGCAACGGTGCGGTCGCCCTGATTTTGGATGTGCCGGTGCTGGTGAATTATTACAGCCACCGCGCGGGCAGCGCGGTTATCCCCGCTCCAGAACATTAATGCGATGCCAATGCGGTTGAATTCAACGTTAGCAAAAGGTCTGATGACACCATGAGAAACAATCAACCCGTTACCCAGCGAGAAGTCAGTTTTGCCGACGATACGCTGATTATTTCCAGAACTGATTTACAAGGCAATATTACTCAGGTTAATCATGCTTTTGTAGAAATCAGTGGCTTTTCCGAAGCCGAGCTCATCGGCAAGCCGCACAACATATTACGGCATCCTGATATGCCGCCCGAGGCGTATGTCGATTTTTGGACCAATTTAAAACAGGGCCGACCCTGGACAGGCCTGGTGAAGAATCGCTGCAAAAACGGTGATCACTATTGGGTAGTAGCCAACGCCGCGCCAGTTTTAGACAACGGCAGAGTAAGCGGCTACATGTCGGTGCGACAGAAACCGACGCGGCAACAAATCGAAGCAGCGGATCATGGCTATCGATTATTTACGGAAGGCAAAGCTAAGGGATTGAAGATTAGTCAGGGAAAAATAATAAAAAATACCTTAGTTTGGAGAGCGAAAAACATGTTATTAAAATTTAAAATCGGCGCGCGCCTGGCCGGAATGATCGGTTTGGGTGTTTTGGTGGCTGTGTTGTTGGCGGCGCAGGGTTATATGGGCTTGAATGCAAGCCAACAAAGTTTGAAAACCGTTTACGAGGATAGGCTGGTGCCCTTGCGCGACTTGAGTGTGCTCAACGAAAGCCTGCAGGAAAATAAATATCTTTTGCTGGGGGCTGTTACCGAGATAAGCAGTAATGCTTCTGCTGATAAAGCCAAGCAAGACGGTTTTGCAGCAGTTATCGCCAGTGTCGAAAAAAACAGCGAGGTAGCGAATAATTTGTGGAAAGGCTACATGGCTACCTATCTTACGCCAGAAGAAAAAATCCTGGCCGAACGCTTTAACACATCGCGCACTAGCTTCGAGCGAGAGGCGGTTCAGCCCGGCTTGGCGCTGTTACGAAGCGGGCGTGGAGAAGAAGCGAAAAAGCTGCTGGCTGAGTTGGAACGCTTATACGGCCCGGTCGATGACGACATCGAGGCTTTAAAGGGTTTGCAGGGCGATGTAGCGGCAGCTGAATATAAAACCGGTGTCGAACGCTTTGCAGCGGCACAGAAAATAGCTTTTGGCTTGCTGGGCGGCTCGATTGCGATTTTGGTGTGGCTAGGCTTAGTCGTCACCCGGTCGATTACCCAGCCGTTATCTCAGGCGCTGGAGGTGTTCAATAAAATTTCCAGCGGGCAATTAAATTCCCTGATCGATGTCGAAGGTAGCGATGAGGCCAGTCAGGTATTGCTGGGCTTAAAAGCCATGCAGACCCGGCTAAGTAGCAATGTCGCTGAAATCAGAATGTTTGTCGAAGACGCGGTGCAGGGCAATTTTAATACCAAGATGAGTTTGGAAGGGCGGCAAGGCAGCGATTTGCAGATTGCGCAGTTATTGAATCAGTTATCCGACACCACGGACGTGGCATTAAAAGATATTAGTCGCTTGGCTAATGCACTGGCCGTTGGCGATTTGTCGCAAACTATCGAAAAAGATTATCCGGGCCTATTTGGTGAGACCAAAGACGGTGTAAACGGTACGGTCGATGCTTTAGCCAAGATTGTCGGACAGGTTTCGGCATCGGCAAGCGAATTGCTGAATGCTTCGGAACAAATCAGTGCCACCTCGCAAGCGTTGGCGCAGTCGGCCAGTGAGCAATCCGCCAGCGTTGATGAAACCAGTGCCAGCATCGAGCAAATGGCCGCCAGCATCAATCAGAACTCGGAAAACGCCAGGATTACCGATGGCATGGCTAGTAAGGCCTCGCAGGAGGCTGTGGAAGGTGGTTCGGCTGTCAAACAAACCGTGTCGGCGATGAAAGAAATTGCCAATAAAATCGGCATCATCGACGACATTGCTTACCAAACCAATATGCTGGCCCTGAACGCGGCCATCGAAGCGGCTCGTGCTGGTGACCACGGCAAGGGCTTTGCGGTGGTGGCTGCAGAAGTACGCAAACTGGCGGAGCGGAGCCAAGTTGCGGCTCAGGAAATCGGCGAATTAGCCGAGAGCAGCGTCAAAACAGCAGAAAGTGCGGGCAAACTGCTGGATGAAATTGTGCCCAGCATTGCCAGAACCTCTGATTTGGTACAAGAAATTGCCGCCGCGTCGCAGGAGCAATCAACCGGCGTGGGTCAGATCAACAACGCCGTCAATCAAATGAGCCAGTTGACGCAGCAAAATGCCTCAGCTAGCGAGGAGTTGGCGGCCACGGCGGAAGAAATGACCGGCCAATCGGAACAATTACAATCCTTAATGGGTTTTTTCAGAATGAATGGCGGCGACACGGGTGACGAGAGACGCTCGCAACCGATTAGAAAAAGCGCTGCAAAAAGAACCAGTTTCACTAGCAAGTCAAAATTTAATGATAAGGTCGAAACAGAGTTTGATTTGAGTCAGTTTGAGCGGTTTTAGGGGGAATGATGGCCGAACTTGTCACTAGCCGTAGCCAAGGTACAGTGCCGACGGTTAATCATGCTGCTACAAGCGGGCAATATCTGACCTTTGTGTTGGCTGGCGAAGTTTATGCAGTCGGTATTCTCAGTAGTAAGGAAATCATCGATTTTGGCGATGTTACCCAGGTGCCAATGATGCCGAGCTTCATCGTCGGCGTCATCAACTTGCGCGGCAGAGTGGTGCCTGTGATTGATCTTTCCGCGCGCTTCGGGCATGGCGCTACGCCGATTGTTAAACGCACAGCAATCATCATATTGGAGGCTGTCAATTTCGATAGAGATGGCGAAGAAAGCAGTCAGGATATTGGTGTGATCGTCGATGCCGTCAATGAAGTGCTGGAAATCGATGCGCGGGATATAGAACCGCCGCCAGCCTTTGGGGCCAGAATTCGTGCGGATTTTGTCAGTGGTATGGCTAAACACAAGGGCGGCTTTATTGTGCTGCTGAATGTTAATCGGGTGCTGTCAGTCGATGAAATGGTCGGCTTGGGGCAGTCCTTGGTTGGTAATGCCCATAGCGTGCCTGGTCATGGTACTTAAGGCTTTGAACAGCCCACATCGCGCCGCGCCTGTATTGCAAAAACAGGAGTTTAACTGGATCAGGGATTACATCTACAAGCAGGCCGGTATTGTGCTGAACGACACCAAGCAGGCCATGGTGGTTGGGCGGCTGGAGAAGCGTTTGCGGCACCACGGTCTCGCCAGTTATAGCGATTATTTTAAGTTGTTCAGCAAGCCGGGTTTTGAAAACGAGACCGTGATGGCGATCGATTTGCTGACCACGAACGAAACTTATTTTTTTCGCGAGTCCAAGCACTTTGATTTTTTAGCCGAGCAGATAGTGCCGCAGCACACGCCAGGCAAGCCGTTTCGAGTGTGGAGTGCAGCCAGTTCCAGCGGCGAAGAAGCCTATACCTTGGCAATGGTCTTGGCGGAGCATCTCAAGTCCGGGCAGTGGAACATAACCGGCACTGATATTTCTACGCGGATTCTGGATAAGGCCAAACGCGGCCTGTATCCCAGCAATGCTGCCGAGAAAATCCCGCTCACCTTGTTGCGAAAATATTGCCTGAAAGGCACCGGCGAATACGATGGTTTTTTATTGATAGACCCGGCTTTACGCCGACATGTCAGTTTTGTCTATGCCAATTTAATTACGGCTTTGCCGGACTTGGGTTTGTTCGATGTGATTTTTCTGCGCAATGTCATGATTTATTTTGATATGCCAACCAAGCAACGGCTATTGGACAGGATTAGCCAATACCTGCGTCCGGGCGGTTATTTTGTTATCAGCCATTCAGAATCTTTAAATGGTATGAAAACCGAACTGCAAACCGTGCAATCGTCGATTTATCGCAAGCCGCTGAGTCGATAAGACTGGCGGCGCTAGGCGGCGCAAAATTTCAATATCCGCCACCGTCTGGGTCATAATTGCGCTTTTATTTTTCTGGGGCTGCCGAATATGCGTTATCTACACACCATGGTGCGGGTGAAAAATCTGGTTGAATCACTGGATTTTTATTGCAATAAGTTGGGGTTGAGCGAAGTGCGGCGTATGGAAAGTGAGGCCGGGCGTTTTACCCTGGTGTATCTGGCTGCGCATGCCGATAAACAGGCTGCGGAAGCCGCGGATGCGCCGTTGCTGGAGTTGACTTATAACTGGGATACCGAGGATTACGGCGGTGGCCGCAATTTTGGACATTTAGCCTTTGAAGTCGATGACATTTACGCCGTTTGCCAGCGCTTGTTGGATAGCGGCGTCACCATTAATCGGCCGCCACGCGATGGTTATATGGCGTTTATCCGCTCGCCGGATCTAATTTCGATTGAGTTGCTGCAAAAAGGCGCTGCTTTGTCAGCGCGAGAACCCTGGCTGTCTATGCCGAATACCGGCGCGTGGTGAAGTTGGTCGAGTTGTTACCGCTAAGTCTTTATATCCACTTTCCCTGGTGTATCCAAAAGTGTCCGTATTGCGACTTTAATTCTCACGCTGTTAAAGGTGCGATTCCAGAAAATACCTATATCGATGCCTTGCTGACGGATTTGCAGGCCGATTTAAGCTTGCTTGGTGCGCCGCGGACGATAAACAGCATCTTTATGGGCGGCGGCACCCCCAGTTTGTTTGCGCCGGAAGCCTTGAGCCGCTTGCTGGCAGGTGTGCGGACTTTGTTGCCGGTGGCTGAGGATTGCGAAATTACTCTGGAAGCCAATCCAGGCACCTTTGAAAGCGCAAAATTTCAGGCGTTTCGCCAGTTGGGTATCAATCGCTTGTCGATTGGTATACAAAGCTTTGTGGATGCGCATTTGCAAAAATTGGGGCGGATACATTCTGCGGCAGAAGCGCTGGTGGCGGTAGATGGTGCCGTGAAAGCGGGTTTTGATAATTTTAATCTGGATTTGATGTTTGGCCTGCCACAGCAAACCGAAGCCGAAGCCGTGAACGACGTGCAAACCGCCATAAGTCTGGCGCCGACCCACATCTCGTTTTATCAATTAACGCTGGAACCCAACACCTATTTTCATAAGTTTCCGCCGAAATTGCCGGAAGACGATTTAATTTTTAGCGCGCAAAAGCGTTGTCAGCAATTACTGGCACAGCACGGCTATCAACAGTACGAGGTGTCAGCCTATGCCAAAGCGGGTCGCCAATGTCGGCATAACCGCAATTATTGGCAATTTGGCGATTATCTGGGGATAGGGGCCGGGGCGCATGGCAAGATCAGTCGGGCATTGCCGAACGATATTGTCCGCACCGCCAAGCCCAAAAGCCCGGAACAGTATTTGCGCGAACCGGGCCGTGGGCAGCAGAATCGGATTGCTGTCGAGCAGTTGCCGCTGGAATTTGTGATGAATCAACTGCGCTTGAAAGAGGGTTTTAGCCTGGATCACTATCAAGCGGTTACCGGATTGGCAGCGGACAGTTTGCAGCCCGGTTTGGCGGTGTGCCTGCAGCAAGGTCTATTGCGCCAGGAAGCGTTACGGTATTTATGCACGGAAAAAGGCTGGGATTTTCTGGATGTCATTCTAGAAAAGTTCGTGGATTAAAGGCGGACGGGTATAATCGTCTCTATTTTATTTTTAATGCGTCAGTATGCTTGATTACCAAAAACAGTTTATTCAATACGCTTTGGATTGCGGCGTACTTAAGTTTGGTGAATTCCAATTAAAGTCTGGTCGTATCAGCCCCTATTTCTTCAACACAGGTCTTTTCAACACGGGTGCGCAGCTGGATAAGTTGGGCCAGTTCTATGCGCAGGCGATCATCAGCGCCGGTGTAGAGGTGGATGTGTTGTACGGCCCGGCTTACAAAGGTATTCCTTTAGTCAGCACCACCTCCATCGCTTATTCGCGTTTGCGCGGTGACATGCCGTTTGCCTTTAATCGTAAAGAAGCCAAGGATCACGGCGAGGGTGGGCTGTTAGTCGGTGCGCCGTTAAAAGGCAAAGTCTGGATTTTGGACGACGTCATTACCGCTGGCACCTCAGTGCGAGAGTCGGTTGAGATTATCCGCGCGGCAGACGCCACGGTGGCTGGCGTGGTGATTGCGCTGGATCGGCAGGAAAAAGGTCAAAATGAATTATCAGCGGTACAGGAAGTGTCAGCCCAATTTGGCATCCCGGTGATTGCGATTATCGGTTTGGCCGATATTATCGAGTTTATCGCGCAAGATAGCGGCTCGGCAGACAAGCTGGCAATTATCCAGGCTTACCGCCAGCAGTACGGCATTTGAGTAGTTACGCGCGTTTCAGGCTTTTGCTTACGGATTATTGGTCTACACTTAGCCGTTACTATTTGCCCCTTATATTGAGTACAGTCAGCACAAAGGCGAGCCATGAGAAATCTGGAATTTAAAGAACAGTTGCACGAATACACGCAGTGGCGCGAACAACTGATTCAGGGTATCGAAATGTATCGGGACTGGCGCAATCGTTATCGCTTCAATGACCCGCAAAGCACAGATACCTTGCTGAACATTTTGCATGGTCTGGAAAACGACAGGGTAACGCTGGCGTTTGTCGCCGAGTTTTCCAGAGGTAAAACCGAACTGATCAACGCCTTGTTTTTTGCCGAAACCGGGGTGCGCTTGTTGCCGTCCTCGCCAGGTCGCACCACCATGTCGCCGACCGAATTGTTTTGGGATGAAAAAGGCGGTAGCTACATTCGTTTATTGAATATCGAAAGCCGTCTGGAAGATATTTCGTTAATGGATTACAAACGCAATCCAGACCGCTGGACGCGCATAGAACTCAACTGCGAATCGCCCACCCAAATGCAGGAAGCTTTTAAAGAGCTGATCGCTACCAAACGGGTGTCCAAGGAAATGGCCGATAAGCTGGGTTTGTGGAACGAACGCGAAGCGGCCGAGCAGGGCATCATTAATCCCGAAAGCGTCGAAGTGCCATGCTGGCGACATGCCATGATCAGCTTTCCGCATGCTTTGTTAAAAGAAGGTTTGTGCATTCTGGATACGCCGGGTCTTAATGCCCTGGGTACCGAGCCTGAGCTGACCTTGAGCATGTTGCCCAACGCGCAGGCGATCATATTTGTGTTGGCCGCCGATACCGGCGTGACCAAAAGCGATCTGGAAATGTGGAAAAGCCACGTCTGCAGTTCCAGGGGCAATCGTCGCCAGGGCTTGGCCGTGGTGATGAATAAAATCGACTCCATGTGGGACGATCTGGCCGGAGAAACCGGCTACGAAGCGGCGATTCAAAAACAGATCGAAACCTCGGCCATGATTTTGAATCTGGACAAGGACGTGATATTTCCTGTATCCGCCAAGCAGGCATTGTTGGCCAAAGTCAAAGGCGACGATGCCTTGCTGCAAAAAAGTCGCTTGAACTTGCTGGAAAGCTACCTTTCCGACGATATTCTCGATCAGCGCCGGGAAATTTTGAAAGGCGTGGTTGATAAGGAGATCGGTTTTCTGGTCAACGAATCCGTCAAATTGATGGATGGTAAAATCAATAATGCGCAAACCCAGCTTGATGAATTTAAACAGGCCGATTTTCAAAACCAGGAATTGACCGGCAAATTGATGGCCGAAACTCGTGATCGGCAAAACACATACATGGCCAATATCGAGAACTTCCAGGCCAGTCGTAAAGTGTTTGCAGTACAGGCAAAAATGCTGATTGATTCGTTTGCCAAAGAAAAAATCGACGACATCATCACCCGCACCAAAGAGGATATGAGTAAAAGTCTGACAACCTATGGCATGAAACAAAACATGCGCAAGTTGTTCGACGAGTTGCGCGATTTATTGCAGGATTCGGTGGATATGACCGAGGAGACTCGGCGCCTGATCAAGGCTATTCATAAAAAGTTTCAGGACGAATACGGCTTTAAAGAAATTGAGCCGCAACTGTTTTCCATTAAACAGCATCAATTTGAATTGGAACAGATTTTTGAAGAAGGCGAGGCGTTTAGAAACAGCGCTAAAACCACGATGACCGAGCAAAGCGTCGTAGTAAACAAGCTGTATGGCACCTTAATCGCCAAAGCCAGAAATATTCTGCAACAAGCCCAGAAAGACGCGGTTACCTGGAGCAATAGCGTATTGTCGCCATTGATGCACCAGATCAAAGATCATAAAAAGCAGATAGAAAATCGCTTGATCATGCTGCGGAAAATCAACGAATCCAAAGGAAATGTCAGCGAAAGTATTGCGCAGTTGGAAGCTGAATTGGGGCCTTTGCAAGCCCAGTACACAGAATTGCGCGTCATTCTAAAATCGGTGCATTTAGAGACTAAACCCGATTAATCCGGCGATTCGACTCGTCAAATCTCAAAATATCACCCCGTTTATTACGGGGTGATTCCCATCGTTTAATCAAGTAAAGCGTAAAAACGCTGCCAGTCAAATAGGGGCCCGGGATCGGCTTTTCGATCGGGGGCGATGTCGCTGTGGCCGGTGATGCGTTGGCGCGATAACCTGGGATACTCTGCCAGCAAGGCCTGTGTCACGGCCGCTAGCTGGCGATATTGACTATCCGTATACGGCAGGCTGACAGCGCCTTCCAACTCAATGCCAACCGAAAAATCATTGCAACGCTCCCTGTCCTGATAGCACGACACACCGGCATGCCAGGCTCGCCGGTTGAAGGCTACATATTGTCTGATACTACCATCTCGCCTGATCAGCAGATGCGCGGACACCTTGAGTTGATGGATTTCCTGGAAATAGGCATGCTCAGTCGGATCAAGGCAGTTGCAAAACAACTGATCGATATACGCCCCCTCAAATTGCTCAGGCGGCAGGCTGATGCAATGAATAACCAGCAGCGAAATATCCTCGCTATCCGGTCTGTCATCGCAATTCGGCGAAGCGACTTGGCAAGCGCTGTTAAGGTAATGGTCGCAAATTAACATGGGTTTTAAGCGCTGTGGGTAACAGCGTATTTTATAAGGTTTGCGGAGGAGTGCGGCAAGCTTTTAGTATTGGATGGCAATGACGCCCAGCTTTAAAGCTGATTGGTTTTCTAATTCAAAGATCAATTTCGATGCAAAAAACTCAGATTTATCAGCCCAGTAGTTGGGTTTTGCGTTGCTCTGCCCGGTCTACTGGCTATCCCGATTGCTTGATGAGAATCATAAAATCATAAAACTCTAATCATATTTTAA
>CAIOHN010000295.1 GCA_903858105.1 uncultured Pseudomonadota bacterium
GGGCAAAAAAATTGGGTAGTGAGCATTACCATTACGCCGCCCGAACTTGCTACAATACACTGCAAGGTCTCTTGTTATGACGGTAGCGTCAATACCCGTTTCTGGAGCGAATCGACTAGCACTGTCGATAAAATTAACGCCCGTCTTGATTATCTGAGACAACAATTCGAGGAAAAGGGATTGAAACCCGGCTTTATGGATGTTCAGCAAGGTAAACCGACACTGCCCAACCCACAATCTCTGCCGCCGCAAAATCTGTTAAGCGAAAAAGTCTGAAGCCACAATTGAGTACGCCAAAACAGTCAATGGAAAAGCACACAGCCAACTAGAAGCAAAATTTAATTTAAATACTAGCTATTGCTGGATGAACCCAACACTTTGCCAGCCAAAGTGCTAATTACTCTAGCCAATGCCACGGAGATTTACCGTATGACAAACCAAGTGACTTTAACCCAATTTATTATCGAACAGCAGCGCGGTTTGCCGGATGCCTCAGGCACATTCACGCTGTTGTTGAATAATATCGTAACGGCGTGTAAACAAATTTCCCACCGGGTTAATTGCGGCGCGCTGATTGGCGTATTGGGTAGTGCCGAGTCAGAAAACGTGCAGGGTGAAGTCCAGAAAAAACTCGACATCATCACCAACGATATTATGGTGCGCGCTCTGGATTGGAGCGGTTCTTTGGGCGGTATGGCATCAGAAGAAATCACCGACCCGATCAAAATCCCCAAGCAATATCCCATCGGTAAATACCTGGTGTTGTTCGATCCTTTGGATGGCTCGTCCAACATCGACATCAATATGACAGTCGGCACCATTTTTTCGATTTTGCGTTGCCGCGAAGGCGTTGAGCCTGAAACCGAGGATTTTTTGCGCAAAGGTACCGAGCAAGTCTGCGCGGGCTTTGTGTTATACGGCCCATCCACCATGCTGGTGCTAACCACCGGCAATGGCGTTAATGCGTTTACCCTGGATCAGGATGTAGGCGAATTTATTCTGACGCATTGCAACATGCGCATCCCGGAAGAAAGCAGCGAATTTGCAATAAACATGTCCAATCAACGTTTCTGGGAGCCGCCGGTAAAGCGCTATATCGATGAATGCGTGGCCGGCACCGAAGGCCCGCGCGGTAAAGATTTTAATATGCGCTGGGTAGCATCATTGGTTGCCGAGGTGTATCGCATTTTGACGCGCGGCGGCATTTTCATGTACCCAAATGACTTACGTGACCCATCCAAAGCCGGCAAGTTGCGCTTGATGTACGAAGCCAACCCGATGGCGTTTATCATCGAACAAGCCGGTGGTCAGTGTTCAACCGGGCGCGAGCGCATTCTGGACATAAAACCCAGCAGCATTCATCAGCGTGTACCACTGATTTTGGGTTCAAAATCCGAAGTGGAACGGATTAACAACTATCACCAAGAGGCTTAAAACCAGGGTGTTTAGTTATAATCGCCAATCCGCTAATTTTTTACCGAAACCCCATTAATCGTGTCGATAATCAATCAAGTCAATTGCGTCAATTGCAGTCTGGATAACATCTGCCTGCCGCGCGGCCTGTCGCAGGCAGAGGTAAACAATATAAGCCAAGTCATCAAGGCCCGAAAAACCTTGCAACGCAGCGATTTTATCTACCGGGAAGGCGATAATTTTCGCGGTATTTTGGCGATAAAATCCGGCAGCGCCAAATTGGTGGCCAACGATAGTCACGGTAACGAACATATCCTGAATATTTTATTGCCCGGCGAATTACTAGGTTTTGACGGTTTATCGGGAGACAAACACGGCTGTGCAGCAATTGCGTTGGAAACCATGAGTTTTTGCATATTGCCTGCAGACAATATGGACGATTTGTTTAAAAACGTGCCCAGCCTGACCCGTGAGTTGTTCCGCCACACCGGCGAAAAAATGATGGAAGACAAAAATCAACTGGTACTGAGCAAACGACCGGCAGAAGAGCGCTTGGCATATTTTCTGATCAGCCTGTCAGAACGTTTGAGAAGACGCGGCTTTTCGTCGTCAGAATTTAAGCTGTCGCTAACGCGTCAGGAAATCGGCAACCATTTGGGTTTGGCTTTGGAAACCGTCAGTCGGCTGTTAAAGAAATTTCAAGATGATGATTTGATTATCGTACAGAACCGTTTTATTGCGATTAAAGATCTGAATGCTTTGCGGAATATGTTGTTGCCTGAGGATTAAGGCTGGGTTTACGGTTGATACTGCCGCGCAGCGAAAATGCCGACGGCATGGTTTTAATCCCCCTTTTACCGCCCCGAGCATCGCAGTGTTTGGCGAGAAAGGCCCGCAGGGGCGCGGCATGGATGCCGCGCGTTTTCGGAGGGGCAAGGATGCCCCTTCCGAAAACCCTCGCCAAACACAAGAAGCGCAGGAAACTGGCGGTATGTGGGGCGGCTTTTTCTTTGGTTTCTTTCTTTTGGCCGCGCAAAAGAAAGAAACTCGGTCGTCGGTCCGACAAATCGGCAGGATAGCCGATTTGCATGCGTCAGCACCCGCAGGGCGAAAAATAAGGATGTTTTTCGTGAA
>CAIOHN010000296.1 GCA_903858105.1 uncultured Pseudomonadota bacterium
GCCCGGATCGGAGTAGTTGTAGACAATCTGCGCCACGTGCACATGCAGCATGGTATTCAAGGCAAACGGCTTGCGGCCGCGCCCTGTGCCAGACGCATAATGCGGTTCAATCACCGCGCGCATGACTGACCACGGCAATAGCTGTTCGAGTTGGTCAAGAAACTTTTCCCGCCGGGTGACTTTGCCTTTGTTGGCGTATTCGGCATCGGCAAAACTGAGTTGTTGATACTGTTCCATGCGCGTAATCTCGAAATCGGGGCTATTGATGAATTATACCGTTATCGGGGGATTAATCAGAGGTTCCTTTACGACACTAAAAATCGATAGGGGAAAGCACTAATTTATGCCCTGAACCGTGACTTTTTGCCCCCACAACGCGGAGATAATTGCGCTCGCCTGTTCTTCAGCGGCGGTTGAGTAAAACTGTGCGTTGGTCGGCTGAGCTTGGGCAGGGGATGCAAGTTGGTCGCCAAGTCGCCTTGCAACTTGCTGCGCCACGGCTAAGGCCGGATCAATGATGGTAACGTCCGGCCCGACGATGTCGCGGATCAGTGGCGTCAAAAAAGGATAATGTGTGCAGCCCAGCACCAGCGTATCTGCACCTGCGGCCAGCAGCGGCGAGATGTATTGAACCAGCAGCGCCCTAGTTGCATCGCTGAGCAGCTCGGCTTTTTCGACTTGCTCTACCAAGCCTGGGCAGGGTTGTAGCAGGATTTTAATGTGTTTGCCGTGCGCTTCGCAGAGTCTGGCGACGCTGGGGCTGGCGATGGTTTGCCGGGTTGCCAGTACGCCGATAACGCCGATTTTGGTATGTTGAGACGCCGGTTTAATGGCAGGCTCTATGGCTATCACCGGTACTGGGCACCAAGAGCGAATGTGTTCTATAGCCACCACGCTGACCGTATTGCAGGCGACCACAATCGCTTTAGCGCCGGAGGTAAGCAATAGCTGGGTTATTTCGGTAGCCCGCTCCGCAATAAACCCAGCATCTTTGTCGCCATAAGGCGCGTTGCCGGAATCGGCGATGTAAATCAGGTTTTCGTTTGGAAGCTTGCTGCGGATAGCGCGCAACACGGATAAACCGCCTACGCCGGAATCAAATACCCCAATGGGTGCGTTGTTGCCAAGGGCTGTCATAGCTGGGTGCAAAATATTCAGTAGCCGGATGAAGCAAAGCGCAATCCAGGGATAAAGGCTTAGTATTTAAGTAGAAAAACGCCTAACCGCCAAATAACTGATGATCGATCAAATCGCATAAACAATGCGAGATCAACAGATGCACTTCCTGAATCCGGGCAGTGGAATAGGACGGTACGCGGATTTCGATATCCGCTTCGTTTAAAGCACCGGCCAGTACGCCGCCATCCTTACCGCTCAAGGCAATCACAGTCATGTCGCGGTCGTGAGCAACCTTAACCGCCTTGATGATATTTCCGGAATTACCGCTGCTGGTGTAGACCAACAAAATGTCACCCGGTTGACCCAAGGCGCGTAATTGCTTGGCGAAAATCTCGTCGTAATGATAGTCGTTAGCTATCGAGGTAATGGTCGAGGTATCGGTGCTTAAGGCAATCGCTGGCAAGGCCGGGCGCTCGCGTTCAAAGCGATTGAGCATTTCAGATGAAAAATGCTGAGCATCGCCAGCCGAGCCGCCGTTACCGCAAGTCAGCACTTTTTTATCGTTTACCAAAGCCTCGACAATTTTTTGCGAAGCAAATTCGATCAGCTCGCAAAGGCTGGCCATCGCATCCTGTTTGGTTTGAATGCTGTCGGAAAAATGGGCGATGATGCGGTCTTGTAAACTCATAGTACTCAGGTCTGAAAAGCGTTTTTAATCCAGTCAAGCCGGTTATCGCCGGATATGGCGACCACATCGAAGCGAATCGACAAATGGCTTAGATTGTTGATTATGACATAGTGTTGGGTGGCGGCGATGATACGCGCCTGTTTTTGCCGGGTAATGCTGGCTAGCGCGCCGCCAAATTGTTCGGATTGTCTAAAGCGCACTTCGACGATAACCAGCGCCGCGCCGTCTTTCATTACCAAATCCAGCTCACCGGCTTTGCAACGAAAATTGCTGCACACCGGCTGTAAACCTTGCTGGCGCAAATAGGCTAAAGCCTGTTGTTCGGCGCTGTCGCCTTTTTGCAAATGGCTGGGCTTGGATCTGCCAAATAACATGCTACTCGACAAACCCCGTCGATACCGGCACCCCACCTTTAAACTGCGCACAGACCAGCTTGCGGGCAATCCGGTTATCGCTAGCCAATGACAAACGCCCAGTCGCTCCGGCATAAGGAGCCGTTGCTAATTGGCCGAGTTGCCCCAGCAGGTTGTAAGCGTCAATGCCCAGCGCCACCAGTTTGATCTGGCTATCGCTCAAACCTTGCCAGGTGTTTTGCACCGCTTGTTGACTGAGCGGGCCGCTGTAGGCATCGGCAAATAGCCAGGGAATATCGCAAAATGTAATCTTACCCAGTTCGGTGTCGCGGGTGGGGTTTTGGCGGCCGCTATAGATATTAGGCATTGCGTAAACCGTCAACTCGCCGCTTTGTTGATATTTCAACTGCGGCGCTAGTTCTCGGCTCAGCTCCGGGCTGGCGCTGATGAAAATGGCTAGTGGCTGCTTTTTGCCGTCGACGCTGACGCTGGTATTTTGCAGGTTTTTCAAGATGGCGCTGAAATCGTGCTGCTTGGGGGCGTAGCTTTCCATGCCGGTCACTGCGCCGCCCTGGGCTTGCCAGGCAGACATCAGATAATGGCGGATACGCTGGCCTTGCACGGTGTCCGGCGTCAGCAGCACGGCATTTTGCAGGCCGTCGCGTTTGGCTCTTAAGGCCAGTTGTTCCGCATCGTCAATCGGACTAAGACCAAATTGATACAGATTGGCTTTATTCAGGTTTTCAACATGATTCAGCGCCAGCACCGGCACTGGTAGATCGTTGGTTTGCGCCAAGCTCTGGATTTGTTCTTTAACCAACGGCCCTATCACCTGTTTGGCACCATCGGCGATGGCTTGCCGATAAATGCTGACGATATCGCCCTGTTCACTGTCGTAATACTTTAACGGCATTTGCTGCGCGGCGCTGGCGGCTAGCCTGTGCGCAACTGTCAGACCTTCCTTGATTGCTTTGCCGGCTTGTGCATACGAACCGGACGATGGCAGCAGTACCGCAATAGTCGCGCCAGCGGCTGGCGGGGTTTGCGCTTGCGCTGGTTCTTGGCTGTCCTCGGTTGGCTGCGCGGCGACCTTAGGCGGGTTTAAATAGGCTTGTAAATAATCGGCGTTAGCCGGATGACCGGGAAATGTTTGCCGCCATTGCTGGATTTGTCCGGCAGTATCAAAACCGGGTACGTCGCGTTGTTTCAAAACCTTGGCCAGCGCCATCCAGCCGCTTAACTCGTCAGTGATAGACGCGGAGGTGTTGAGGTTTTCTATGGGTAACACACTAAGGCCATCCAGAATGGCAATGATGTTTTGCTTTTGTTGTTCCGGGGATTGCAACAAGCGGCCTAACTTGAGGCGGGCTCTGACGCTGGGCACGGCATTACCCAGCAAAGCCTGCACAAACGCCAGCGATTGATAATAATTAATCTGATCGACATCAGCCAAAACCGCCGGACGCGCGGCTTCCAGCTTTTTCAATGCCTGCTCGGCATCGCCCATGCTAATGGCAATCTGCGCTTCGATTAATTTGTATTTGCTGAACTGTTCCGGCGGTAGCTCGGTGGCGTTGATCTTATCCAGCGCTTTTTGTGCCGCCTGACTATCGCCAGCCTGCATGCGGGTATCGGCTTCCAGCAAATTTAAGCCAGCTTGATTGTCAGCCATTTTATAACTGCGCACCGGCTCAATCGGCTTGGGCTTCGATTTGCGGGCGACAGCATGCGGTTTAACTTCCAAGTGGGTTTTGTTTTTTACGGGTTCGTTACTACAAGCACTTAGTAACAACAAGCCAAAAAACCAGCAGCTTAAAATACGACGCGGCATAATGGCGGCTAATTTGCGATCAGACATAGCATAGGGCCTGAAAAATAGATGTACGGAAAATTATACGTGGTTGCCACGCCAATAGGTAATCTGGGCGATTTCAGCTTCCGGGCGGTCGAAGTCTTGAAACAGGTCGATCTAATTGCTGCCGAAGATACCCGCCACGTCAGAATGTTGCTGCAACATTATGGCATCAACAAGCCTTTGCAATCGCTGCATCAGCATAACGAAGAGCATGCTTCGCAAGGCTTGGTGGATAAAATCCGCGAAGGCCAGTCGATAGCGCTGGTCTCCGACGCCGGTACGCCGATGATCAGCGACCCCGGCCTACCTTTGGTAAAATTGGCCAGACAGCACGGTATCGAAGTCAATCCTATTCCCGGCGCTTGTGCCTTAATCTCCGCATTGTCGGTAGCCGGTCTGCCAACCAGTCGCTTTAGTTTCGAAGGTTTTTTGCCGCGCACGGGTTCCGCGCGCCGCAGTTTTTTTGAAAACAAGCTATCCGATGCCTCAACCTGGGCGTTTTACGAATCCAGTCACCGCATCCAGGCGGCGTTGGAAGACATGCTGACAGTGTTTCCTGCCGAGCATCAAATCGTCGTCGCCAGAGAAATCACCAAACTCCACGAAACCATCGTCGGCGACAGTTTGGCAAACGTCTTGGAAAAAGTGCAGAGCGACGAAAACATGCGCAAGGGCGAGTTTGTCGTCATCGTCGCCGGGCATCAGTCCAGCCAACCGGAAGACGAATTAAGCGACGAACAGCGGCGGATCTTAAGTATCTTGCTCACAGAATGCTCCACCAAAACCGCCGCCGCGCTGGCCGCAGAGATTACCGGCGCGCGCAAAAAAGTGCTGTATCAGGCGGCACTGGCGATGCAGGGCAAGCAGTCGGAATAGACTATTAACTGTTAAACCCGCACATCCACACTACTGGCCGACACACTGGCCGATTCCAATAGTTTTAAGGCATTTTGGCCTTGCTGGTCTTGTAATTCTTTAGCTTTGGCGAGTACCGCCACCTCAACTTGCTGCGCAGTTTTTTGGGTGGACATTTGCGTCGCTAATGCGGCGATGGAAGAGACTGAATCAAGCATGGCGTGGCCTCATAGGGTGGAATGGTCGGAGCAGTGCTGTTGGTTTACCACTATGTTATCGAGCGTTTACACCAGAACTTTAGTGTTTTACTAAATTAGCCGTAGCCTGGATGCAGCGTAGCGGAATCCAGGGCCAACGGGCTTCGATTTCCCCGTATTCCGCTACGCTGCATACGGGCTACGCATAAAGTTCTGCCAAATCACGGTAACAATATATCTCCCGCTTAACTAATGGCATTGAGTGAGGTGCGGCAAGCGGAAAGTTATGTTTAACGCTGCCAATGTAGTGATCTTTTATGTTAGAGTTTTGGCGTTCAACAAATCCATGTTTTAACGCAATCCAAGTGATCTTAATTTGTTACAGCACTGGATAGATGTTGTTCAGTCAAAAGGCAAATCGTTGCGCCTCAAGCCTTGCCAGGCAGTTTTTGGCATGTTTTGTACAGCCGACGATTGAGTGAAAACAATATCTTGTAGGAAAACTCTTCATGTCAAACACACCAGCTATCGCCAAATTATCCCTTGTTGCTTTGAGTATCGCGCTTTTCTCAGGATGCGCATCAGACCAACCCAAATCCAACGCCAGTGCAAGTACCAGCACCCAAGCCAGTCAAACACCGGCATTAAAAACGCCCACCAAAGAAATTCTGATTTTTGAAGGCGACAGCAACCGGGCCTACGTGCCGCTAGGCAGCATTGAATACAAACTCGATCACGGTATCGAATATGGCAACACCCTGGACGTACCGATGGAAGCGCAAAAGGAATTGAAAGAAGGTTTGAAAAAGGTCGCTTACAGTCAATACGGCGAAAAAGTCGATGCCATAATCAACGTTAAAATGGGCAAGCAGATTGCTGGCGGTTTAGGCGGCACGTTTATCGCCGGTTTTGGCGCACACAATACTATGGCCAGTTCCACCGGTGTCGCGGTTTCTTATCAAACGGAACCGGAAGTGACTAAACCGGCATTAGAAATTCCAGTCGCGAAACCGGCCAAAAAAAGAGCTCGCTAGTTGTTAGTCTGGTCGGAGGGTAAGTTCAAATGCCCCGAATTTCGTTGAACTTGGGAGGGGGGATATTTCTAGGTTTAACGTTTTGATGACGCAGAGCGTCTGGGGCGGGGTTCCCACGCGGAGCGTGGGAACGAAAAAAACTTTAGTTAGGTATCCAATGATTGAGAACAAAGTGATTTATGTGAACGCATTTTTTAAACAGGTTGGGAAAAATGTAACTTTCGAAGTTCCAACTGGCGAAAAGAAAAAAGGTCTATTTGGTGGTGAAAAAAAGATAACCAGAAAGGAAACTCGATGGCAACAAACTGGTTTTTCTGACTGCAAAATTGATGGCGAACGCCTTTCAAGGGACGTTGCTAAAGCAATTGCTCAGCTAAACCACGAAGACTATGAAGTAATTTCCGTGTTACCGATTATCTCTGGTGACTACTTTTACAAATATGAAGCCAAGGGCATTACCAGTTCGCCGCGTATACTTGGTAACACTGAGGCGGTGACTGGAGGTGCTAGCTATGGTTTTGGGTATGGATATAGTTACACTGAGGGAGTTTCGATTATCGCTCGGAAAGTTTCCAAACATGGTGCTTAACTTTGCTACCTGGGGGCGCTGGAAGCCTGGATGGAACGGAGGGTCGTAGGGCGGGATAAGCGTAGCAAGATCCGCCGTTTGGGCGTTGGTGGATAGCGCTTTGCGTATCCACCCTACAATTTTGGCAATCGAAATCACTAAAAACGTAGTCTGAATGCAGCGTAGCGGAATCCCGGTTAAGTGCCCCGTATTCCGTTACACTTTATACGGGCTATAGGCTAATGGTAATCGTCCTCGCGCTGATGCCGAATCGCAAGGATGGTCACAGTTACGTCATTTTCGATTTCAAATAAGGCGATATACCCTGTCGAGCCCAACGATATCAGCAACTCGCGGAGAAATGAATTATCGGCGCAGACCTTACGGCAGGTAAATGGAAAGTCTTCCAATAGCGTTATGCTTTTTTTGATCGTCGCCAGTGCGCGTTTCGCAGCCACTAAATCCTGTTGCAGCATAAAGCTATAGAGGCGGCGCAGGTTATCGCGAGCGTCTGTGGTATAGCGTACTCTGTAACTCATCGATGATTTGAGTTTTCCGCCGCCTGTAGCATCGATTCAAGCTCGGTACTCACTTCATCAGCCGTGAAATATTCGCCGCTTTGTCGGGCTTGATCACGGGAGGCCAGGCCTCGTTGTATAAACGCCTGCTGCGCAAGGCGTTTTTCGATAGTTGCCTGCAAGGAATGTTCTACAAAACTGGAGAGTGTCTCACCGTTTTGCAGCACACTTTCCGCTGCTTGCCGCAGTTCGGGTTTGACTCGGATTGAAGGTATGGATGACGATTTCACAATAGATTCCTCTGCATTGCATTTGCAGCGCATTATGAGCCTGTTTGTAAATTATGTCTTCTGGGTTTGTAGTAGATACTCTTGCAATTGCTCTTCATCAAACGGCCAACCCAGTTCTAGTCGGCTGGCTTGATGCAATAAAACCGGGATGCGCACGGCATAGCGCTGCAGGGATTGCTCATCGTCCATGATGTCTTGGCGGGTAAAGGCCATGCCGGTGTTTTGAATCAGCAGTTCGGCGTCCTCGCATAAATGACAGCCTTCGGTGCCGAACAGGATGTACTTGCTCATGGATATTCCAGTACGCGATACAATGGCGATGTAAGGCGGCGAATAAATTCGCCCCTAGCGTTTAATGATGCAAATGCGCTGCCAGCCAGCGTTCCGCCACTTCTATATTCAAGCCTTTGCGTCGCGCATAGTCCTGCAACTGATCCTGATCGATCTTGCCGACGTTGAAATACTGCGATTCCGGGTGCGAGAAATACCAGCCGCTGACGGCTGCTGTGGGATACATCGCAAAGTTTTCGGTTAACTCGATAGTGGTATTTTCCGTCACATTGAGTAACTCAAACAACTTGGCTTTCTCGGTGTGATCCGGGCAGGCAGGGTAGCCGGGTGCAGGCCGGATGCCTTGATAGGCTTCTTCGATTAAGGCGTGGTTGTCGTGCGTTTCGCCTTCAGCATAGCCCCAATAATCTCGGCGTACCGCTTGGTGCATGTATTCGGCAAAGGCTTCCGCCAGTCGATCCGCCAAGGCTTTCAGCATGATGGAACTGTAATCGTCGTGATCTTTTTCAAATTCGGCTAGTTTGGTTTCGATGCCAATGCCGGAGGTTACTGCAAAACCGCCCAAATAATCGGCAATGCCGCTACCGACTGGGGCGATGAAATCGGACAAACAATAGTTGGGTCGGCCCGGTGCTTTAACGTTTTGCTGACGCAGGTGATGCAAGATTTCACGTTGCTGGCTGCGGCTGTCGTCGGTGTATAGCACAATATCGTCGCCGTCGCTGTTGGCCGGGAACAAGCCGATTACGGCTTTGGCTGTCAGCCATTGCTCGCGGATCAGGTGTTTCAACATCTCCTGCGCATCTTCAAACAGTTTGCTGGCCTCTACCCCAACCACATGGTCGGTCAGGATGGCCGGATAAGCGCCGGACAATTCCCAGGTCTGGAAAAACGGTGTCCAGTCGATGTACCAAACCAGCGTATCCAGCGGGAAATTGTCGATGACTTTGGTGCCGAGAAACTTAGGTCTAGCCGGTTGGTGGTCGGCATAATTAAATTTATTCAGCCGGGCTTTTTCCAAGGTATGCTGCGGATTTTTAGCGTGACGGCCTTTGTGGCGTTCACGCACCACTTCGTATTCGGCACGGGTTTTTTCGATAAAGTCGGCTTTTAAATCGTCGCTAAGCAGCGAACTGACCACGCCAACGCTGCGCGACGCATCAGTCACGTACACGGTGGGCGATTGATAATGCGGTTCGATTTTAACGGCAGTATGTGCGCGCGAGGTGGTAGCGCCGCCGATCATCAACGGAATCTTGAAACCCTGGCGCTGCATTTCTTTGGCGACATGCACCATTTCGTCCAGCGATGGCGTGATCAAGCCGCTTAAGCCAATCACATCCACATTCTGCTCGCGGGCGGTTTTTAAGATGGTTTCGGCGGGCACCATTACGCCCAGGTCGATGACCTCGTAGTTATTGCATTGCAGCACCACGCCGACGATGTTTTTGCCGATGTCGTGCACGTCGCCTTTTACGGTGGCCATCAGTACTTTGCCATTGGTTTGGCGTTCGCTGCCATCCACTTCGGCGTCCATGAACGGCATCAGATAGGCTACGGCTTTTTTCATTACCCGCGCGGATTTAACCACCTGCGGCAAGAACATTTTGCCTTCGCCGAATAAATCCCCAACGACGTTCATACCGTCCATCAACGGTCCTTCGATCACATGTAGTGGTTTTTCGGCTTCCAGACGGGCTTGTTCGGTATCTTCTTCGATGTAATCGGCAATACCTTTTACCAAAGCGTGTTCCAGGCGTTTTTTAACCGGCCACTCGCGCCATTCCAGGGTTTCCTGTTTGGCGACCTGGCCGCTGCCGCGATATTTCTCGGCAATTTCCAGCAGCTTTTCGGTGCCTTCCGGGGTGCGATTCAGAATCACGTCTTCCACGGTATCGCGCAGTTCAGCGGGAATGTCGGCATAAATCGCCAACTGACCGGCGTTGACGATACCCATATCCATGCCGGCTTGCACGGCGTGGTACAAAAATACCGCATGGATCGCTTCGCGCACCGGGTTGTTGCCGCGGAACGAGAATGAGACGTTGGAAACGCCGCCGGAAATCAAGGCATGTGGCAGGATTTGCTTGATAATACGGGTGGCTTCGATGAAATCCACGCCGTAGTTATTGTGCTCTTCAATACCGGTGGCAACCGCGAAAATATTCGGATCGAAGATAATGTCTTCCGGCGGAAAGCCGATTTGTTCGGTCAAAATTTTGTAAGCGCGGGTGCAAATTTCGACCTTACGCGCCATAGTATCGGCCTGGCCTTGCTCGTCAAACGCCATCACGATCACGGCCGCGCCATAACGGCGCACCAATTTGGCATGCGCGATAAACGCCGCTTCGCCTTCTTTGATGGAAATCGAATTGACGATGCCCTTGCCTTGGATACATTTCAAGCCGGCTTCCAGAATCTCCCATTTGGACGAGTCCAGCATGATCGGCACTTTGGCGATGTCAGGCTCGGCAGCCAGCAGATTCAGAAAGCGCACCATCGCGGCTTTGGAGTCCAGCATGCCTTCATCCATATTGATGTCGATGATTTGCGCGCCGTTTTCGACTTGCTGCTTGGCAACATCCAGGGCTTCTTCGTAACGCTCTTCGATGATCATTTTCTTGAATACAGCAGAGCCCGTGACGTTGGTGCGTTCGCCAACATTCACAAATAAAGTCTCCGGGCCTATGCTCATCGCTTCCAGTCCAGCCAGATGGCAGCGCTTTTCCAGTGCCGGAATCGGGCGTGGCGGATATTGTTCCAATGCGGTGACGATGGCGCGAATCGTGTCCGGCGATGTACCGCAGCAACCGCCGATGATATTCAAGTAGCCGCTGGCGGCCCAGTCGGCCAATTCTGCAGCCATTTGTTCTGGGGTTTCGTCGTATTCGCCAAATTCGTTGGGCAAGCCTGCATTCGGATGCGCAGACACGTAGGTGTCGGCGATGTTGGACAATTCTTCTATATACTGACGTAATTCCTGGGCACCCAGCGCGCAGTTAAAGCCGATGGAAATGGGCTGTACGTGTTTTAAAGAGTACCAGAACGCGGCGGCGGTTTGGCCTGACAAGGTGCGGCCGGAGGCGTCGGTAATGGTGCCTGAAATCATTACCGGCAGTTTGTAGCCGATTTTGTCGAAAGTCTGTTCGACCGCAAAAATCGCGGCTTTGGCGTTCAATGTGTCGAATACGGTTTCGATCAAAATGATGTCTGCACCGCCGTCGATCAAGCCTTGAGTCGCTTCGCTGTAAAAACCGACCAAATCATCAAAGCTGATGTTGCGAAAACCCGGATCGTTTACGTCAGGCGACATGGACGACGTGCGGTTGGTTGGCCCCAATACGCCGGCGACAAAGCGCGGCTTGTCAGGGTTTAGTGCCGTGACTTCCTCGGCAGCTTGTTTGGCCACTCGGGCTGAGGCAACGTTGATTTCGTAGGCCAGATCTTCCATCCGGTAATCGGCCATGGCGACGCGGGTGGAATTGAAGGTATTGGTTTCCAGAATGTCCGTGCCAGCATCCAGATAAGCACGATGAATAGCCTTAATTATCGCGGGTTGCGTGATGGACAACAGATCGTTATTACCTTTAAGATCGACCGGCCAATCGGCAAAACGTGCGCCGCGATAATCCTTCTCCTCCAGCTTGTAGCTCTGTATCATGGTGCCCATGGCGCCATCCAGAAACAAAATGCGTTGGGATAAAAGCTGGTGTAATCGTTGTGTGCTGTTCATGCTGCCTGAGTGTCGAGGGTAGAGTTTAGGGCTGACTAGTCCGTACTATTATTAACCAATTTTGAGGGGAATCATGTCAAAACCCAGTCTATTGCATGTTGTAAAAAGCGTGATTGCCGCGGCGATTGGCGTACAAAGCAATAAGAATAGAGAAATTGATTTTCAGCATGGCTCGTTGCCTGCCTATCTTGTCGTGGGACTGGTGGTGACCGTGTTATTTATATTTACGATAGTCAGTATCGTATCGGCTGTAACTGGCGGTTAAGCTGAGTTTTGCTCCGCATAGAAGCCCAAGTTGCCTTGGGCTTCGCAGTCAGCCTGTTTAGTTGCTGGAAGTTTTAAAGCTGTTTTTAATGCTAACAAACATATCTTTGATACCGCTAAACAAGTTGGCTGGTGTCAGCGCTTGTTTAAGAATGAACTGTGTGCGGATTACTGCAACGGTCAGCATGCCGGCCAAAGGCGGCAACAATTCAAAGAAAACCGGCATAAACCAGCCGCCAGCGCCTTCTTGAGTTTTTCTGTCGCCGACGCTAGTCAGATCGCGGTCGTATTCGCCGCCTACATCTTTACCGTCCAAGCCGTCGATAATCATAATGTTGATGTTGTAGAACATGACTTGAATTACCAAGAACACAATGGCACAGCCCGCCACCCACAATAAAACATTACCCGATTTGGCTTTTATCAGGGTTTGATAAACCCAGATCGCCGTCAAAATCATTATTATGCCACCAATCATCTTCTAATCCCCTTTGTAACTGTTTTTATAATTCTCAAAATTCAGGTTGAGAAGGCATACTACTCATATTCACGCAAGATGGCAATTGCGGTTCGATGTTTCCTCCATAGCTATGAATCACTTGACTTTGAAGGCAGCTAAAGTAACATATGAAGCTCGACCGCCAACGAAATGGCAAATTTTATAACAACTAACTAAAGGTAGGAGGCACCCATGGGAGCAATCTTAGATTTAACAGAAATGCTGAAAGAACCGTCGGGCATGATTGGAGCGCTGGTTATCATCGCTGCAGGATACTTTTTTGTGAAATGGGTTTTTGCTGAGCCTAAAGACGAAGAGTAAGCTATACCCCTCGCTTACAAAGCTTTTTTGGAAAAAAGCGGCTGCGGATAGATCCCGTAGCCGCTTTTTTTTTGCCTAAAGCATACCGAGTTTAAATACCTTATAATCCGTAGCCTTTTGGCCTGCTGACGAGACATGTACAAACTGTTAGTTTTCAAAATAAACGCGCTTTATTCCAAAAAAGTACCCGCCACTGGCGTAGGCCTGTTCAGGCTGTTGTTTGGCTTGGTGACGCTGCAAGAAGTGTTTTTCCTGCTCTATTTCAATCATCTTATCTTCGACCCTATTCCGTATCTGGATGTCGAATTTCCGATGATTCCGTTCTTCCTGGCCTTGTGGGCCGTGGTCGCATTTTGTTTGACGATAGGCTACCGCTGCCAGGCCGCCAGTATTGCCAATTACATTTTTTGGTTGGTATTCGTCAATTTAACACCCATGCAACGCGATTTTGACGGAGGTTTTGACCTGTTCATGATTGACGCCAATTTTTTCCTGATTTTCATGCCGATTGACCAGGCTTTTTCAGTCGACAGTCTCAGAAAAAAACTGCTCACGCCCTTTGTGCATTACTCGCAATACAAAGCGCCTCAAGTAACTGCGCTTGCCTATTACCTGCCGGTCACTATCTGTCTGGGATTTTTATATTTCGACTCGGCGATACACAAGATGTTTGCCGAACATTGGCGCAACGGCCTGGGTGCCTGGCTACCGTCCTCCATACCGTACTACATGTCGGCGCTGGATCTGTCCTGGCTGTTGAATATTGAGATTTTGCAGAAAATCATCGGCTACACCATCATCGTATTTCAATTCAGCTTTTTGCTGCTTTATCATCGCCGATCATTCAGATGGCTGTATTTTCTGATCGGCGCATCAATGCATCTTGGCATTACCCTGTCGTTTAATATTTACCCGTTTGGCATGGGTATGCTGATTTTTTACGCCCTGGTGATGCCGTTTGCCTGGTATCGAAAAATTGGCGCTGTGTTGCAAGCAAAACAGCCCGTATTGACGGTGTTTTACGATCAACAATGCCCGCTGTGCAACCGCACAGTTTTGACGCTAAACCATTTTGATCTGTTTCGCTGCGTCGAATTTAAGCCCGCGCAAGTGTATGGCATCGATTACCCCGCGTTGGCTGAGTTGGGTGAGCAGCAACTGTTGACGGATTTATATGCGCTGGATACTGACGGCCGTGTCTATGCCGGTGTTGACACCTACGCGCAGATTTTAATCGCCATGCGTTATACCGCAATTGTCGGCGTTCTGATGCGGCTACCGTTGATTTATCCGTGGATATGTCGCCGTTACAGAGCTATTGCAGATTCCCGTTCCCGCTTAGTATGCGATGTGAGTTGTCTGCCAGCATCAAGTGAAAGCTTTCCGCCCAGTTTGTATGAGCGAATTTTTGAAGCGGAACATGCTGCGCCCGCCAGAAGGCATGTGCACAAGATCAGCAAATTTTTGTTGGTACTCATTCTGTTTCAAATCAACAGCAGCATTCATTACGGCTTGTTATATCGCCTGCATGTGGATACCCGACAATCACCAATTACTAGCGTAATGGCTGATATGAGCAATGCTGTGCTGATGATGTCTCACACCTTTTTGGGCATCAGTCCGCATGCTTTGTATCTGCACGACCATTTTGGCGGATACGAGCATTTGTTGGCAATTACTTACCTGGATGCTAACGGGGACGAGCAGTGGCTGCCGTTTGTTGACAAGCAAGGTCGACTACTGGCGCCTAACTGGGGACGAGTGCATTCAATGTGGGCAAATATAGCGGTGACGCCCAATATTGACGAGCTGCGCCTGAAAAAATTTATCATGAAAGTGACGGCTTTTTGGGGCAAAAAAACCGATCTGGACTTGGAAAACACCCAATTTATTATAAAAATGAAAAAAATTAGGGCGCCGTTTGTGTGGGAAAAAGATCTAAGAAACAGCAACCTGTCTGGAGAATGGCAGGCGATTGGCTCTGCGCAATGGTTCGGTAAGGAAGTGAAGATTGGTCTGCCGACTGACATCGATAGTCTGTGATCAATTAGGGTATTGCATGAGCGGAAATGTCATGCTATAAATTTGCCCGTGCTTAAAGTGAGTACATTGAAAAATTATAAAAAACCTTTAATTCGGAGGATGTTATGAAAAAAGTATTTTCTCTCTTGGCTATGGCGCTGATGATTGTAAACTTGGCAGGTTGCATGGACGATCCAGACGGCGGCAACCCAAAACCAAAAGGCTATGGTTCACCTGCACAACAAGGTTCAGGTCTGAAATAACCATCGCTGGTTACAGGAATCAATATCCTGATAAGGCCCACGAAAGTGGGCCTTATGCCTTGAAGAGTTTTTTACTCCAAATTTATTTCGTTTGCGCTGGGTGGTTTTAGTCTGTATAAATCCAGCCGTACTCAATGCCTGTTTAGATTTAGTACACGAAGAAAACTATAAATAAAAATTTAATTTGGAGGATGTTATGAAAAAAGTACTATCTCTTTTAGCTATGACCCTGATGATTGTTAGCTTGGCCGGTTGCATGGACGATCCAGATGCATCAAAAC
>CAIOHN010000297.1 GCA_903858105.1 uncultured Pseudomonadota bacterium
GACAAGCATATATTTCAAGATAGCGTAGCCTGTATGCAGCGCAGCGGAATACGCGGAAATCGAAACCCGCTGGTCCCGGATTTCGCTACGCTGCATCCAGGCTACGGCGCTAACGGCATCGTACAACCGGCATTTAAACGATGATTGACATCAAAAGGGAAAACCTGGCGTTTAAGTTATGGCATTACCATGGCTGCCGCGGCGCTTCTGGATAGTCTGCCCACTTATAACAGCCGCCGCCACTGCGTCCCGCACCCCCATCGCAACTGTCGAGTTCAAAGCAAGCTTGTTTGTCTAATGCCGAGTACCCTGCGGCCTGTGTACTAACCCAATTGAATTGTCCTGACACATTCTCCATCCAAAAACAGTGTCCTGGCTGAGCATAGCTTGCGATGGGCACCGTTGCGCAACCCGCAAGGTTTAAAATAAGCAGAGGAAGGGTGTACAAAAAATGTTTCATTTTTTATTTTCCCACTTTGGTAAGTTTTAAGTCATAAGTACG
Source organism: uncultured Pseudomonadota bacterium (assembly GCA_903858105.1). Lineage (GTDB taxonomy): Bacteria > Pseudomonadota > Gammaproteobacteria > Methylococcales > Methylomonadaceae > Methylomonas. The sequence continues at coordinate 503 of CAIOHN010000297.1, forward strand.
ACAAAATAAGCGCCGACAAACACTAGCGTAGCCCGGATTCCGCTGCGCTGCATCCAGGCTACAGGTCTATACAGAACGAATTAAACGCCAGATTAAGTATTTTAACAAACGCTATCAGATGTTTATAGCCGTTAGGGCTGATGGGCCTCTGCTTAATCCAAGCCCAAAGCTCCCAAGCGCTTGACGCTGTAGATTTCGCTAGGAACTGGTTTTATATGCCAGCGCAACTACCCAGATGCAGCCAGAGTGCAGATTTGGTAATATGCATTACCAGTTGCTAAATTGCCTGCTGAGTTGTGGGGTAGCGAGGTGCGTCGTCCTTACATTTCAGAGAAGGAACTGCCGGGGCACCTCCAATGTCAGCCACTATAAGTCACACCCTAGCACCCAACAAGGGCAGTCAAACCCCGACCAGCCCTAGCTATCACTTTAAATGACCCCAAAACTCAATCCCCAACAACTTGCTGCCGTTAAAATTATCGATCATCCCCTGCTGGTTTTGGCGGGTGCCGGTAGCGGTAAAACGCGGGTAATTACCGAGAAAATCGCTTATCTGGTGCAGCAAGGTATCGCGGCGCGGCATATTGCGGCGGTGACGTTTACCAATAAGGCGGCGCGGGAGATGCGTAATCGGGTGAGTCGCTTGATTGACGACAAGCAAAGCCGTGGCTTAAGAGTGTCCACCTTCCATTCGTTGGGGCTGGATATTTTGCGCAAAGAACACAAGGCTTTGGGCTATAAAGCGGCGATTACCTTGTTTGACGAGCAGGACAAGTTGGGCCTGATCAAGCAACTGATCAATCACGGGGTGGAAGGCTGCGACATCGACGCCGCAGAAACTTACAACCAACGTATCGGGCAATGGAAGAACGCTTTCGTCAGCCCCGAGCAGGCGTTAAATAAAGCCGAGGACGCCGAAACCGTGGCCGCCGCGATGTTGTATCAGCATTTTAATCGCAGCTTAAAAGCCTATAACGCGGTGGATTTTGACGATTTGATCTGGTTGCCGGTGGTGCTGTTTCAACAACATCCGGAAATTTTGCAAAAATGGCAAAACAAAATCCGCTATCTGCTGGTGGATGAGTATCAGGATACCAATATCACCCAATACCAGCTGGTACGCGCCTTGGCGGGCAGTTTGGGACGCTTTACCGTGGTGGGTGACGACGATCAATCGATTTACGCCTGGCGCGGTGCTCAGCCGGAAAATCTGGCGCAACTGCAAAAAGACTATAGCCGCTTGCAGGTGATTAAGCTGGAGCAAAACTATCGTTCGGCCGGACGGATTTTAAAAGTAGCCAATCAGTTAATTGCCAATAACCCACATGCGTTTGAGAAAAAGCTATGGAGTGATTTGGGTTACGGTGACCCGCTGCGGGTTTTAGCCCACAAAAACGACATAGCCGAATCCAAACAAATCACCGCCGAGATCGTGCATCACCGCTTTAAAACTGGCGGCAGTTACGGCGATTACGCGATTTTGTATCGCGGCAATCACCAGTCGCGCTTGTTCGAGCGTGAATTGCGCGAAAACAATGTGCCCTATTTCATCAGCGGCAGCGCTTCGTTTTTTTCGTATGCAGAAATCAAGGACGTGCTGGCTTATTTGCGTTTGCTGGTAAATCGCGACGACGACGCGGCATTTTTGCGCGTCATCAATACCCCGCGTCGTGAGATTGGCCCGACCACTTTGGAAAAGCTGGGTGCCTATGCCAACGAGCGGCATATTAGTCTGTTTGCAGCCTGTTCCGAGTTTGGCTTGCAGCAGCGCTTGTCAGAAAAATCCGTGCAGCGCTTGGCCAAGTTTTGCGACTGGCTAAAAGATACGGCTATCCAGATCGAACGCGAAGACACCTTTGTGGTGATCAATAAGATGATCGATGAGATTAATTATTCGGCGTGGCTGCAAGAGAACAGCAAAACCCCGGCGTCGGCCGAGCGTAAATTAAAAAATGTCTATGAATTGGTCGAATGGCTGCAACGCATCGCCACCAAGGAGCACGGTAGCGAACAGTCTTTGGCGGAAGTGATCGCCAAGGTGATGTTGTTGGATATTCTGGATCGCAATCAGGAGCAAGAAGCCGGCGACCAGGTGAGTTTGATGACCTTGCACGCCGCCAAGGGTTTGGAGTTTCCGCATGTGTTTTTGATCGGCATGGAGGAAAATCTGTTGCCGCATCAGGCCAGTATCGAATCGGAAAATATTGAAGAAGAACGACGATTGGCCTATGTCGGTATCACCCGTGCCCAACAGACCATGACCTTTAGTTATTGCACCCACCGCAAACGCTACGGCGAAATGGCCGAGTGCGAACCCAGCCGATTTTTAAGCGAATTGCCGGAAGAGGATTTGGAATGGGCCAACAAAAAACAACTGGCGCCAGAAGAAGTCAAGCAACGCGGCAAAGCCAGTTTGGCTACTTTAAAATCGATGCTGGCCTGAGGACAGACCAGCATCGGTTAACGGTTATTTCAGCACCACAAAAAACGCTTCGCCACCACGCTGCAAATTAACCACCAGCGGCGCATTGGGGTTGACCACCTGTTTAATCTCGTCCAGATTTTTGATGCGATAGCGGTTGGCGGTGACAATCACGTCCCCTGCCCGCAAGCCGGTTTTCCAGGCTTTGGAGTTTTGTTCAACTTGCTCGATTAGTACGCCTTCAACCTGATCTTTTGGCGTAACGCCAAGCGTTGCGCCGCTTAAGGTCGGGTGCAGTTTATCGCCAGCCAGCTGCGGTCGTTTCGGTTTGCCGATGGTGGCTTGCAGGGTTTTACGTTCTTCGCCGCGCAAGACGTCCAAAGTGGCGGTATCGCCAATTTGCAACAATCCAACGGCGTTACGGATTTGGCTGCTGCCGCTTTTGACATCCTGACCATTGAAGGCGAGGATAATATCGCCGGGTTCCAGGCCGGCTTTTTCTGCGGGCGAACCGGCTTCGACCCGGCTGACAACAGCGCCGTGCTGGCTTTTCAAATCAAAGGCTTTGACTAAATCTGCGGTTAAATCCTGCGTGGTCACGCCTAACAGGCCGCGACGTACTTCGCCATGCTGTACCAGCGACTCCATCAGTCTGACCGCCATATTGGACGGAATGGCAAAGCCAATGCCGACATTGCCGCCGTTTGGGGCCAAAATTGCGGTGTTCATGCCGACGAATTCGCCGCGTAAATTAACCAATGCACCACCGGAGTTGCCGGGGTTGATGGAGGCGTCGGTTTGGATAAAGTCTTCATAGCCTTCTATGCCCAGCCCGGAGCGGCCCAAGGCGCTGACAATGCCAGAGGTAACGGTTTGGCCCAAGCCAAACGGATTGCCGATCGCCACCACAAAGTCCCCGACTCTGAGTTGACCAGAATCTGCAATTTTTAAGGCCGCCAGATTGTCGGCGGGGATTTGGATGACCGCAACGTCGGCTTCAGGGTCGGTGCCCAGCAGTTTGGCGTTGAGTTGTCGGCCATCGCTAAGTGTGACAGTGATTTTGTCGGCTTTGTCGATGACGTGGTTATTGGTCAACACATAGCCTTGATCTTTGTCGATGATCACGCCAGAGCCCAAGCTGTTTTTTTGCTGTTGCCGTGAGTTTTTGGGGATATTGAAAAAACGGCGCAGCGCCGGATCGTTCAGTAACGGATTGATCTGTACACCAACGTTGGTGGATGTGGAAATGTTAACCACGGCCGGCATGCTTTGCTCCAGCATGGGTGCCAACGAGGGCAAGGTATTGCCATCGACTTGCGCAGGCAAAGCGGCATCGGCGCGCAAATTACCTAGGCATAACAAAAAAATCAGAAATAGTTTGCTGAAGTTCATCATGGTTTTTGGGTTCCAGGCAGTTAAGTTGTCAGCATTGACATGCTGAGTGGCAAAATGTTTCACTGAGAGTTTAGTTAATAATCGACTATCATTATCGGTGTTTTCTTATTGGATTCCTTCACTTTTTAATCTGCAAATAACACGTGGCTGTCGACATTCATTCCGCTGAAGGCCGGGTTATTCGGCAATTAATTCCGCTTTCAACATTGCCTTTCAATAAATTTGAGGCGCTGTGCGCACAAATCAAGATTGAAAATGCGGATGAAGGGCAATTTTTGTTTAAGTGCGGCGACGAACGTAACGAATTGGTTTATCTTGTGCAAGGTAGCGTTACCTTGCAAACCGACGTTTTGAAAATCGAAACCATCAAGTCGGATAGTCCCTCGGCCCGCTTTGCCCTGGCGCATCAAATCCCCAGGAAAGTGAATGCCGTCGCCTCCAGCAGGATTCGCTTTTTGCGAGTGGATGCTGAATTGATGAAATCTGCTCAAGATGTCCCATATCAAGAATCAGAGAGCTTTATGGTTGCCGACGACTTAGATGCCAATGACGACTGGATGACGACTTTGCTAAAGTCTCCGGTATTTCGTGCGTTGCCGCCTGCCAATTTGCAAAAAATTTTGATGGGCATGCAGGAAGTTAACATTGAAGCCGGCAATGTTATCGTCAGTCAGGGCGAGATCGGCGATTACTACTACATCATCAAAAAAGGCCAATGCCTGGTCAGCAGAAAGCCGGCTCCCAATGCCAAAGAAATCAAACTGGCGCAATTAGCTGACCAAGATACTTTTGGCGAGGATTCGTTAATTTCCGGCGAGCCGCGCAATGTCTCGATTACCGCGATGACCGATGTGTCTTTGTTGCGGTTGGGTAAGGAGCAATTCCTGACCTTGATCAAACAACCCACTCTGAAATACATCAGCTACCAGGAGGCGCAGGATTTGGTGGCCAAAGGTGCCGATCTTATCGACGTCAGAGAGCCGGATCAATACAAAGCCAAGCATCTGCCGCTGAGTATGAATATGCCGTTTTTTTCGTTGCGGATGCAGCTAAAAAGCTTGAATCGTCAGCACCCGATTGTGGTGGTTTGCCAAAATGGCAAGATGAGCGAAACCACGGCGTTTATCTTGATGCGACATAAATTCAACGCCTTGATTTTAACCGGTGGTATCGATGCTATCAGTCCTGATCAATTCAAGCCACCCTCGTCATTTCCGATAGACGACGGCATAGAAACCAGTAACTTTAGAGAGATTGGTAGCGACATTGTCACCAGTCAGACGCTGTCTGAGGCCGCTGTCATACCTGATGAAACCGAGCGTTTGCGCCGTTTTCTGCAGCAACTCAAGACCAAATACAATATTTTGGAAGCTGAGAAAAAAGCTTTGGAGATGAAATATTTGGCGCTTGCCAAATTTACTGAATCGCTAAAAGCAGAGCTGGATGCGATTAAGAAAGCCGGTGGCGGTGGCTAGTCGGACAAAACCGCTAGCCCGCCAACGCCTTCAAGACCATCAAATAAGCGGATTATTTGATTTTGGCTTCTTTGTACATCACATGCTTGCGAACCACAGGATCAAATTTTTTGATCTCCATTTTTTCGGGCATGGTTTTTTTGTTTTTGGTGGTGGTATAGAAATGGCCGGTGCCTTCGCTAGATACCAATTTAATTTTGTCACGCATGGTAAATCTCCTTAAACTTGATCGCCACGGCTACGAATGTCGGCCAAAACCGCATCGATACCGTTCTTGTCGATGATACGCATACCTTTCGACGATACTCTTAAACGCACCCAACGATTTTCGCTTTCAACCCAGAATCTGTGGTGATGCAGATTAGGTGTAAAACGTCTTTTGGTTCTATTCATTGCGTGTGAAACATTGTGCCCGCTCATAGGGCGCTTACCTGTTACTTGGCATACTCTGGACATGACTACCTCAATGCGAGCTTTTAATTCAAAATAGCCGGGCTTTATATCAAAAATTCTTTTGTTGGTAAACAACAGTCTGGAAAATAAATTTGTTAAAATCGTTTTTATTTCCACTTGCTCCGCAAAATACAGGACTTTAATGACAATTAAACTCGGCATGGTCATGGATCCCATCGGCCAGATCAATATTAAAAAAGACACCAGTTTTGCGATGCTGCTGGAAGCGCAGGCGCGCGGCTGGGAATTGCATTACATGGAATTGTCCGACCTGTTTCTTAGCAACGGCAAGGCTTACGCCCGCACCCGCTTACTGGAAGTTGAACGCGACCCAAACCAATGGCACCGGTTTATGGGCGAACAGCAGATTGATCTTGGCGATTTGGACGCGATCATCATGCGCAAAGATCCGCCATTTAACCAGGAATATATTTATGCGACCTACATCCTGGAGTAAGCCGAGCGGCAAGGTGCTTATGTTTTAAACAAACCGCAGTCGCTACGCGATGCCAACGAAAAAATGTTTACCGCCTGGTTTCCGCAGTGCTGCACCGACACGCTGGTTGCCAGAGATCCACAAAAAATCCGTGATTTTCTGAAAGAACATGGCGAAATTATTCTTAAGCCACTGGATGGTATGGGCGGCGCGTCGATTTTTCATGTGCGCGAAAACGATCCCAACCTCAGCGTCATTCTGGAAACCATGACCTCACATGGCAGTAGTTTCATAATGGCTCAAAAATATTTGCCCGCCGTAAAAGACGGCGACAAACGTATTCTGGTGGTCAATGGCGAGCCCGTGCCCTATTGCCTGGCGCGGATTCCGGCCAGCGGCGAAAGTCGAGGCAATCTGGCGGCTGGCGGACGCGGTGAAGGCCGAGAACTAAGCGCACGGGATCGCTGGATTGCCGAACAAGTGGGGCCGACTTTACGCGAGAAAGGTCTGGTTTTCGTCGGATTGGATGTGATCGGCGATTATTTGACCGAAGTGAATGTTACCAGCCCAACCTGTGTGCAAGAGTTGGATAAACAGTTTGGGATCAACATCAGCGCCCAGTTAATGGATCACATCGCTGATAAAATTAAGCCTTGAGTATGACAGTTCCGGAATTGACGCCAACTCCGCTATCGCAGGGCGATTCGCTACTGGCTGCGCTGTTTCTGGCGGCTGTGGTGCATACGATTATCTTGTTGGGCGTCAACTTTTCTGCCCCGCGACCGCCCAAGGTGAATAAATCGCTGGAGATCACCGTGGCGCATATGCCGGTCAAAAAGCCACCCAAGGACGCGAAATATCTGGCTGCCGAGCATCAGATCGGTGCGGGCGAAGAAACCCGCAAGCCGGAACCGCCTCAGCAGCAAATCGCCAAACCGGAGGCCCCGCCCAGTCCACCGGTTAAAAAAGTGGTGCCGCAACACGTTGCGGTGCAAGCCAAGCCGGTGACTGAAAAAGTGCTGACTCAAGCAAAAGCGCCGGTAAAAGTCGTCGCCGAACCTGAGCAACCGATAGAATTGCCGGAAACGGCAGTGCCTGAAGAGGCTGCGCCCAAAGTATCGCCGGAGGCTCTGCAGCAACAAATCGCCCAACTTGGCGAACGCATACGTAACAGCCAGCAAAGCGCGCAGGACACCAAAATTAAATTTGTAAACTCAATCAGCACCCATAAATATTTGGCTGCGCAATATGTCAAAGATTGGGAAGACAAAGTTGAGCGCACCGGCAATCTGAATTATCCTGAGGCTGCCCGCGCAAAAGGCCTTGCGCAATCGTTGACCATGGATGTCGGCATAAATCAGGATGGCAGTATTTACAGCATGCGCATTGTCAGATCGTCGGGCAACGCGGCGCTGGACGATGCGGCTAAACGTATCGTTAAAATGAGTGCGCCATTTGCTGCTTTACCTGATGATTTATTAAGAGAAGTGAACGTTTTGGTGATTACCAGGGTCTGGAAATTCTCAGACGAAACCGGCATGACTGCCCGCTAGCCCTTATTACATTCCAATGACAGACGCTACGTATTTAAATAACCAGTTTTTGATCGCCATGCCCGGCTTGGCGGATCCGCATTTTTTTCACACAGTGACCTATCTTTGTCAGCACAATGATGAAGGCGCGCTCGGCATCGTCATCAACCGGCCCACCGGCATGAAGTTGCGGGAAATTTTTGAGCAAATGGGTATAAAAACCGAACTGGAACATGTGCTGGAAACCCCGGTATTTGCCGGCGGGCCGGTGCAGCAGGAGCGCGGATTTGTGATCCACAACGCTTGCGAGCAGCATTGGGATTCCAGCATCAGCACCGCCGACAATATCACCCTGACCAGTTCGCGGGATATTCTGGAAGCCATCGCTCAAGGCAAAGGCCCCCGGCATTATTTAATTGCCCTGGGCTATGCCGGTTGGGGTAGCGGCCAACTGGAAAAGGAAATGATCGAAAACGCCTGGCTCAACACGCCTTGCGGCGAAGCGATTTTGTACGAAACGCCGATTGGTCAACGCTGGAATGCGGCGGCAAGTCAGTTGGGTATTGATATTAATCGGCTGACCACACCCGCAGGACATGGCTAAGCTTGATCCGTTGGCAGCAAAGTTTGCCAGCAATGCTTATTTGGGTTTTGATTTTGGTAACAAAAAAATTGGTGTTGCCGTGGGTTACGCCGACACCGGCATTGCCAGTCCACTGCTGACCATCCGCTCGATTAACCAGGTTCCAGACTGGAATCGTATCGGCCAACTGATTGCCGAGTGGCAGCCGACAGGACTGGTAGTGGGTATTTCCCTGCAAGCCGACGGTAGTGACAACGTCATCACACCCCGGATGCAAAAGTTCTGTCGCCAATTGAATGGCCGCTACAATCTGCCGGTACACCAAATCGACGAAGCCCTGACCACGTTTGCCGCTAAACAGATGTTATACGACGACCTTAAAGTCAGCGCTGCTAAACTATGGGAAGTACAAGACCAACTGGCAGCCCAATTAATTCTGCAAAGCTGGTTTGATCAATAGTTTTGTCATAAATATAAAAACTCTAAAGACACCCAACATGCCAACCGCCTCACTCAATATCTATGTGCTGCTCGACAATCTGGAAGCGGCGATTCGCCAGCAAATTGTCGCTAGAAATTTACAAAATCCATTGCTGATCGGCATTCACAGCGGCGGCGCCTGGGTTGCCAAGCAGATACATCAACGCCTGCAGATCAAAGAACCCTTGGGTTTGCTGGATATTACCTTTTATCGCGACGATTTCTCGCAAATCGGTATGCATCCCAAAGTCAAAACCAGCCAACTGCCGCCGCATCTGGAAGGTCGTGACATTATTTTGATCGACGATGTGTTTTATACCGGCCGCACCATTAGGGCTGCGTTGAACGAGATTTTTGATTACGGTCGCCCCAATCAGGTGGTGCTGGCGGTGCTGATTGAACGCAATGGTCGGCAAATTCCGCTGCAGCCGGATTGTTACGGTGTTCGTATCGAATTGCCTGCTCCGCAACGTATCAAACTCATTGGCCCAGATCCCTTAGGGATAGAGATTCAATCGCCACAAGGTGTGGCTGCATGAGTCGGCATATTCAGCTTACCGAGCAAGGGCGGCTCAAGCATTTTTTGACTATCGAAGGTCTGGACAAGCCGCTGCTGACCGAGATTTTGGATACCGCCGAATCATTTGCCGGTATGTCCGAGCATCAGGTAAAAAAAGTGCCGTTGCTGCGCGGCAAGACTATCGTCAACCTGTTTTTTGAGAACAGCACTCGCACCCGCACCACCTTCGAATTGGCGGCGACCCGCTTGTCGGCCGATGTGCTGAGCATGGATATCGCCACCTCCGCCACCTCCAAAGGCGAAAGTTTGCTGGATACGATTCATAACCTGGAAGCGATGCATGTCGATATGTTTGTGGTGCGGCATGCCGTGAGTGGTGCGGCACATTTTATTGCCCAACACACCGCGCCGCATATCAGTGTAATCAACGCTGGCGACGGCCAGCATGCGCATCCCACCCAAGCCATGCTGGATATGTTCACCATTCGCCAACACAAAAAGCAATTTGCAGGGCTTAAAGTGGCTATCGTCGGTGACATTTTGCATTCGCGGGTGGCGCGTTCGCAGATTTTGGCCTTGAACGCGTTGGGGGTTGCGGAAGTACGAGTCATCGCACCCAAAACCTTATTGCCGGCACACGTCAAATCCATGGGTGTGACCCCGTTGCACGACATGGATGCCGGGCTTGAGGATGTGGATGTGATCATCATGTTGCGTTTGCAAAAAGAACGCATGAATTCGGCATTTTTGCCCAGCGAATCCGAGTTTTTCCGCTGTTTTGGTTTAACCGAAGCCAAACTGAAACGCGCCAAGCCCGATGCGATTGTAATGCATCCCGGCCCGATAAATCGCGGGGTGGAGATTGCCTCCAGCGTGGCCGATGGCCCGCAGTCGGTTATTTTGCAGCAAGTGAGTAATGGCGTGGCGGTCAGGATGGCGATTATGTCGATGGCGCTGTCAGGCCAGGGCGGTGCGGCATGAGCAAAATTTTGATCAAAAATGGCCGTATCATTGATCCGGTTAATCAGCTCGACGAAATTGGTTGTTTGTTAATCGCCGATGGCAAGATCATGGCGGTTGACAGCCAGCCCGGCGATTTTGCAGCCGATACCACCATCGATGCCGCCGGCCAGATCGTTTGCCCCGGCTTTGTGGATTTGAGCGTGCGTTTGCGCGAACCCGGCCACACCCAAAAAGGCACTATTCTCTCTGAAACCCGCGCTGCACTTAGCGCTGGTGTCACCTCTTTGTGCCTGCCGCCGGATACCCAGCCGGTAATCGATACACCCACGGTGGTAGAGTTCATCAAAGACCGGGCCGAAAGAGCCGATTATCCGCAGATTTATAGCATCGGCGCGTTGACCCAGCGCTTGGCCGGCAATGAACTCAGCGCGATGTTTGCCTTGAAACAGGCTGGCTGCATCGCCGTCAGCAATGCCAGCGCGCCGCTGGGCAATCTGCTGATTTTGCGACGCGCTATGGAATACGCCAGCAGTCACGGATTATTGTTGATGTTCCGCGCCAACGAGGCGGCGTTATCCGGTAAGGGTTGCGCCCACGAAGGCGCTGTCGCCAGCCGTTACGGTTTGCCGGGCATCCCGGAAGCCGCCGAATCGATTGCGCTGGCGCAATGTCTGGAATTAGCCGAACTGACCGGCTGCCGAGTGCATATCAGCCAGATTAGCTGCAAACAATCGGTGATCAAACTGCAACAGGCTAAAAAATACGGTCTTAATGTCACCGCCGATGTGGCGATTCATCAATTACATCTGACCGAAAACGACATTACGCCATTCGACAGCAACTATCATGTGATGCCGCCGCTGCGCAGCGCCATTGACCGGCAATACCTGCGCGAAGGTTTGTGCAACGGCACCATAGACGCGATTTGTTCGGATCATCAGCCGCATGACCTGGATGCCAAACTTGGCGCATTTCCCGAAACCGCGCCGGGGATTGCTTCACTGGAGACGCTGCTACCACTTTGTCTGGAACTGACGCGGCAACATCGCATCAGTTTGTCGCAAGCGATTGCCAGTTTAACTAGCAAGCCCGCGCAAATACTGGGCTTGGCAGCGGGCAGCCTGACGCCGGGGCATAAGGCCGACGTCTGCATTTTTGATCCGCAAGCCACCTGGCAGGTCACTCAGGATAGTTGGCACAGCAGCGGCAGCAATACGCCATACTGGCAACAAACGCTCACGGGTCGCGTCACCCACACCGTGCAAGCCGGCAAACTTGTTTATCGACTGACGGACGCTTCGTGAAATTCGCTGTCGGCCTGAGTAATCAATCCCTAAACCTGGAGCGCTTTGTGCTCGTTAAGGACTAACCATGAGTTGCATTAAAAACCGTTCCAGCAGCGCGCCTTCCAGCAGTATTATCGACGATCTTAAAGGCGATCAATCCTGGCGAATTTTTAGAATTATCAGCGAATTTACCGAAGGCTTTGATGAGCTATCCGGCCTTTGTGATGCCATTTCCATTTTCGGTTCAGCGCGCTTGCCACCTGAGCATTTTTATTATCAAAAAACCGTGGAACTGGCGGAAATGCTCAGCAAAGAAGGCTTTGCCGTGATTAGCGGCGGCGGGCCTGGGGTTATGGAAGCGGCTAACAAAGGCGCGATTCTGCATGATCAGCCGTCTATCGGTTTGAACATCGAATTGCCGATGGAGCAAAAGCCCAATCCCTATCAGAATATTTCGCTAAATTTTCGCTATTTTTTCGTCCGTAAAGTGATGTTTGTGCGGTATTCGATTGGTTACGTGTGTATGCCGGGCGGCTTTGGTACGCTGGACGAATTTTTTGAAGCGTTAACCTTAATGCAAACCCACAAAATTTATCCCATTCCCTTGGTATTGTTCGGTACCGATTTTTGGAGCGGACTGATGGATTGGATGAAAGCCAAGATGATGGAATATGGCACTATTTCTGAAGAAGATTTGGCCTTGATCACCGTCACCGACGATCCGCAAAAAGTCGTGGATATCATGATTGCGCATCGCGAATGGAAAGACTTGCAGCGCCAAAACTAAGCGCCATGCAACTTTAACGCCTAAACCCTGTCTCAGCTTCGTCACCACCAGGATTTTATAAACATGACTGCGACTAGTCTCAGCCCGAGTCAAACCGCCCTGCAAGACCTGAAAAACCATATCAACACCCAAATCATCGGCCAGGAAGTGCTGGTCGAACGGATGTTAATTGCCCTGCTCGCCGATGGTCACTTATTGGTCGAAGGCGCGCCCGGCTTGGCGAAAACCCGCGCTATCAATGTGCTTAGCAAAGGCATAGAAGCTGATTTTCATCGGGTGCAATTTACCCCCGATCTATTGCCCGCCGATTTGACCGGAACCGAAATTTACCGGCCGCAGCAAGGCAGTTTTGAGTTTCAAAAAGGCCCGCTGTTTCATAATCTGATTCTGGCCGACGAAATCAATCGGGCACCCGCCAAAGTCCAGGCCGCCTTGCTGGAAGCGATGGCGGAGCGGCAGATCACTGTCGGCAAGGCCACCTATCCGTTGGCACCCTTGTTCATGGTCATGGCGACGCAAAACCCCATCGAGCAGGAAGGCACTTATCCGTTACCTGAAGCGCAACTGGATCGGTTTTTATTGCATGTAAAAATCGATTATCCCAATGCCCAACACGAGCAAGCCATTTTGCATCTGGCGCGTTCTGAAGCCAAGGGCGCTTTGCTCAACACCGCAAACGCGTTTCAGAAAATAAGCCAGCAAACCGTATTTGCCGCGCGCGGCGAAGTGCTGGATTTATATTTGGCCGACAGCCTGGAACAGTATTTATTGCAAATCGTGCTGGCTACGCGCAATCCGGGCGTTTACGGTCAGGATTTGGCAGGCTGGATTCAATACGGAGCCAGTCCGCGCGCCAGCATAGCGCTGGATCGTTGTGCTCGCGCCAAAGCCTGGTTACAGCAGCGCGATTTTGTCGATCCGGGCGATATTCAGGACATGGCTTACGACGTACTGCGCCACCGCCTGATTTTGTCTTATGAAGCCGAAGCCGAAGGCATCAGCACCGATTACGTGATTAAAGAGCTGATAGCCCGGATTGCCGTTCCCTGATGAGTAAACTGCAAGCAGCCGACAGCCCGCGGGTTGCGGTTACCCTGAAAGCCTTAGTCGATCTGGCTAAGCCCGCCGACATGTTGAGTTTGGGCCACGCTAATATTCGTGCGGCACAAAGCGGCAATTACCTATCGCGTTTAAAAGGCCGCGGCATGGCCTTTGACGAAACCCGGCTCTATCAACCGGGCGACGATGTGCGCCGAATTGATTGGCGAGTCACCGCGCGCACCGACAAGCCGCACAGCAAGATTTTCAAGGAAGAGCGGGAAAGACCGTTGTTCATCGCGGTCGATTATCGGGCGACGATGGCATTTGCCACGCGCGGGGTATTTAAGTCGGTGCAGGCTGCACGGCTGGCTGGATTGCTGGCGTGGGCGGCATTGAAGCAAGGCGACAGAATCGGCGGCCAGATTTTTAACGACAGTGGTTGTCAGGAACTCAAGCCGCAAACCGGCAAGACGGCGTTGTTACGATTTTTAAACGCTTTGGTTAATCCGGTATTTAACGGCGATCCTGTCTATAGTCTGGCCCAGCCTTTGGCACGCTTGCTGCATCATGCCCGGCCCGGCAGTCGGGTATATATTCTTAGCGATTTTCGCGGTTTGAATAGCGCCGCCGAAAACCATCTGGCCAATTTAGCCAGACATTGCGAAGTGGTGCTGGTGCAAATTTCCGATCCGCTGGAAAGTCAGTTGCCGCGCCAAGGCCGTTATCGTTTTACCGACGGCTGGCGAGAGGTAATTTTTGACAGCGGCGACAAACAACGCCTCCAGGCCTATCAACAGCGCTTTCAGGATCGGCAGCAATACTTACAAAAACTAGCCAGTAAATTGCGCTTGCTCCTTATCCCCTGCGGCACTCAACAGTCGCCTTTGGACGCCTTGAACGGTTCGCGTTCGGGCGCGGCTGTCTAATTCGATTTATAGATAAGATGATCAGCATCGCCTCATACGTCATGCCTGAATATCCAAAAGGTCCGCACGGATTAGCGGTCGCGTTGCTACGAATTTGCTTATTGAGCATGGGCATGTTCGCCGGCGGCTGGCTGGGGATGGAAATGGCAATTCCACCCGGCTATGCCAGCCCGTTGTGGCCGCCAGCCGGGATTGCTCTGGCAGCGCTTTTGATCGGCGGCCGCTATTTATGGCCGGGCGTTTGGCTGGGCGCGATGCTGAGTAATATTCTGGCGGCCAGCTATTTTTCCGGCGGCCTGACGACAAACAGCATTGTCTGCTCGTTTTTGATTGGCGGCGGCAGCACCTTGCAGGCCTGGGCGGCCATCGCTTTGTCGAAAAAATATTTACAAGCGGGTTTGCCTAAACTGGACACGCCCGGCTCAATTTTACTGTTCTTTGCGTTGGCCGGCCCGCTGTCGTGTCTGATAGCCCCAAGCGTGGGAATCGGCAGCTTATACCTGTTCGATGTCATGACGCCGGCCCAGTTGTGGGTATCCTGGCGCAATTGGTGGATTGGCGACAGTTTGGGCGTGATGATTACTGCGCCATTACTGTTTTGCAGCTTTGGCCGACCGCGCGCACTTTGGAAAGCCAGACGTTGGAGCGTGGCTTTGCCGCTTTTGGGTACCTTGCTGGCGTTGGTTTTAGTGTTTTTGCAGGTATTTCAAGCCGAACGCGCCAGAATCCAGCAATTGTTTGATAGTCAGGCAAGTGCGATAGAACGATTGTTTGTGGAATATGCCGCCAATGTCATAGATACCTCGCTGACCTTGCGCGATGTATTTTTAGCGTCTAACGACGTATCGCGCAATGTGTTTGCCGTGTTTTCGCAGGGCATATTACAACGCCATCCAGAAATTCAGGCTTTGGAATGGCTGCCGCGTATCACGCAAGCAGGCTTGCCGGCCTTTGAGCAAGCTGTGCGCGATGACGGTTTTCCGGCATTCCGGGTTACCGAGCGGGATAGCAACGGGGCAACTGTGCCAGCCACCGCGCGATCAGAATATTTCCCTATCATGTTCGTTGAGCCGCTGACGGGCAACGAAAAAGCCTTTGGTTTCGATTCCTTCTCCAATCCGCTCAGTCGCGAGTCCAAGGAAAAATCCCGCCAAAGTGGCAAGCCCAGCGCGTCTCAAAAACTGACATTGATGCAGCGGGATGCGACAGACCCCGGTATTTTGGTTTCAATTCCGGTCTCCAAGCGCTTTGATACCGATCATCAGTCTGACATTAGAGGTTTTGTGTCTGCGGTGATTTTGCCTGCGCGCATGGTAGAGATCGTCACTAACGGCATTAACATAGACGGTCTCGGTATTACTATCGAGGATCTCAGCGCGCCTGGCTCGCAGTCGCTGCTGTTTGACAAGCCAATGAATTTGAGCGCCGGGCTGAATTATAAATTGAATGCCTGGCAGCGCAGATTTCAGTTTATTGACCGCGATTGGCAAATTAGTATTCGTCCAGATAGTGCGTTTATCACCCAGCATGGATCTTCCTTGCCTTGGGTGACGCTGATTGGTGGTTTATGTTTTGCCAGTTTATTAAACATTTTGTTATTGATCATTAGCGGTCGCACTGCCTCGGTCGAAGCCTTGGTTAATGAACGCACACTGGCGCTGGAAAATGCGGTTGCCGAGCTAAAGATCTCGGCCAGCAGTGCCCTGGAATCGGAATTAAAACTGCGCACGATAGTCGAGTCGGAGCCCGACTGCGTAAAGCTTTTGGGCCCGGACGGCAGTCTGTTACAAATGAATCTGGCCGGTCTGGAGATGATAGAAGCAGATTCATTGGAGCAAGCCAAGCAAGGTCGTTTGGAGGCGTTGATATTGCCAAAATATCTAGCGGCATTTAAAAAATTGACGCGGCGGGTGTTTGCCGGTGCCTCAGGCACTTTAGAGTTTGAAATTGCCGGACTGAAAGGCCGTCGACGTTGGCTGGATACCCACGCCGTGCCGATGCGTGATGCCGACGGCAATATCACGGCACTGCTGGGCCTGACCCGCGACATTACCGAGCGCAAGCAAGCCGAAGAACATCTCAAACTTGCAGCCAGAGTATTTAGCGAAGCGCATGAAGGTATTTTGATTACCGATGCAAATTCCATCGTAATCGATGTCAATCCGACGTTTTGCGAGATTACCGGCTATAGCCGCGAGGACATTATCGGTAAAAATCCGAATGTGTTGCAGTCCGGCAAATATAGCCCGGAATTTTATCAAGAGATGTGGCGGGCATTGCGGGAAAAGCAGCATTGGCAAGGCGAGTTGTGGAACCGGAAAAAAAATGGCGAACTGTATGCCGAACGGTTGACGGTATCAGCACTGTGCGATGCTGATGGGAATATTACGCATTATGTGGGTTTATTTTCTGACGTCACACATGCCAAGCAGCAGCAGCAAATGCTGGAATTATTCGCCCACTACGATCCGCTGACGCGCCTGCCCAATCGGATCTTGTTTGCAGATCGTTTGAATCAGGCCATTGCCCACAGCAAGCGGGAAAAATCGCTGCTGGCCATCTGTTTTCTGGATCTGGACGGTTTCAAGCCGGTCAACGACCAGTTCGGTCACGACGCAGGCGATCAGGTACTGGTGGAAGTGGCAGAGCGTATAAAAACTGCGATTCGTGAAGAAGATAGCGTGTCTCGACACGGCGGCGACGAGTTTGCCTTATTGCTGGGCGATATTCATTCCATTGAGCAGTGCGAACAAGCCATCATGCGTATACACCGGGCTATCGCTCAGCCATATCTGATCGACGGCCAGTCGGTAACGGTCGGTGCCAGCAGCGGCTACACCGTTTATCCGCTGGATGATGCCGACGCCGACGCCTTGTTGCGGCATGCTGATCATGCCATGTATCAAGCCAAATTGGCCGGCAAAAACCAGTTTCAGTTGTTCGATGCCAGTCGCGATCAGCAAATCATTCACCGGCACCAGCAATTACGCGAAATAGAAGCTGGGTTTTTGAATAACGAAATGTGTCTGTATTATCAACCCAAGGTTGACATTAAAACCGGCCAGGTCAGTGGCGCAGAAGCCCTGATCCGCTGGCAACATCCACAATTGGGCATGGTGCCGCCGCTGGAGTTCTTGCCGGTAATTGCCTCAACCGAACTGGAAATTCGGATTGGTAATTGGGTAATTGCCGATGCTTGTCGGCAGTTGGCAGACTGGCATGCGCAGGGTTTAAAACTGGCGGTCAGCGTCAATATTTCGTCTTACCATTTGCTCTGGCCTGGCATCCACGATTTTATCGAAACCACCTTGAGCGGTTACCCGGCATTAAAATTCCATTTTCTCCAGCTAGAAATTTTGGAAAGTACCGCGTTGGATGATGTGATAGCTGTCAATCGTATCATCAGAAGTTGCCGCGAGTTGTTGGGGATAAGAGTGGCATTGGACGATTTTGGTACGGGCTATTCCTCGTTGACCCATTTGCGGCATTTGTCGGTCGATACCGTTAAAATCGATCAGACCTTTGTGCGCGATATGCTCGATGATCCAGACGACTACGCCATTATCGAAAGCGTTATCGCTTTAACGCAGGCGTTTAGCCGGGAAGTGGTGGCCGAAGGCGTAGAAAGCCAGGAACAAGGGATCGCCCTGCTACTGTTGGGCTGTCACTTGCTGCAAGGCTATGCCATTGCCCGACCAATGCCGGCCCAGGCACTAGCCGAATGGGTGGCCGCTTATCAGCCTTTCCCGGATTGGCAGTTTTACGCCAATATTGAACTATCGCCGGAACAGATCGGGATGGCGATCCGTCGGCTCGACACGCGTCAATGGTTGCTGCGGATGCAAGCCTGTTTGTTTGCCGAACAGCATAACGGTGCACAGAATTGGCCGATTATGGAAGCGCGGCGCACACATTTGGGGCGCTGGCTGAAGCAAGCTCAAAAAGACCGATTGTACGATCACGACTGGTTGCAAAAAGTCGAACAAGCGCAACGTCAGTTGCACAGCTTGGCGACTAGCCTGAGGCAACATTACGAAGCCGGTGAGCGAGACGCTGCGCAGCGTGGTTTTGTGGCCTTGCAGGCTGTCCAGCAGCAAATTGACGAGCAACTGCTTTTGTATGCGCAACTCCCCGAAGCGTAAGCATTGGAAACACTTGATATGGAACCATTGCCGTTAAAAGATATTCATTTACCAAACACAATACTGTTTTGGCCGCCAGCGCCCGGCTGGTGGTTACTACTGGTATTGTTGCCCTTGCTGGTAGTTTTGATTCGCTATTTATATCGGCGCATTCGCCGTCGCACGGCGGTTAAGACTGCAACGCTGCTTTTGTCTGGCCTGCGACAAACGCGCCAGTCCGATACCAAGCAGACCCTGACCGATTTATCGGCTTTATTGCGCCGGGTGGCAATCAGCACTGCGCCACGTAGCGATGTCGCCAGTTTGCGTGGTGCCGATTGGCTGGCTTATTTGGACAGCTCGCTGGCAGATACAGCCTTCACTCAGGGTGTTGGTCGCTGTCTGGCCGACGGCCATTATCGGCAAACCGCGCCATCCGAACTTGAGCTGGATGCCCTATTCGAGCTTTGCGAGCGCTGGTTGAAACAACAGGCGAAAAAGTCATGATCGAATTGCAATGGCCTTGGTTGTTATGGATTTTACCGCTGCCCTTGCTGCTGCGCTGGTTGCTGCCAGCACGGACTATTGCCGCGCAGGCAGCTTTGAAAGTGCCATTTCTGGAGGATTTCGGCGCCAGCGAAACGCGGGTTGTCAGCAATAATCGGCGCTGGCCGCTCTGGTTGGCCTTAGTGGCGTGGAGTTGTCTAGTCGTGGCCGCGGCTCGTCCGCAATGGCTGGGCGAACCTTTGGAGCAAGCGGTTAGCGGCCGGGATTTAATGCTGGCGGTGGATGTATCCGGCAGTATGCAGGAAGAAGATTTTTTATTGGGCAAGCAACGCGTCGATCGGCTGACAGCCATCAAACAGGTGGCCGGCGATTTTATTCAGCGCCGCATCGGTGACCGGCTGGGTTTGATTTTGTTTGGCACGAGGGCGTTTCTGCACGTGCCATTGACATTCGACCGCAAAACCGTACAAACCTTGCTCGACGAAGCCTTTATTGGCATTACCGAAGACGACCCTAAAACCTCAATCGGCGATGCCATTGGTTTGGCGATTAAACGTTTGCAAGATCAAAAAGACGCCAGCCGGGTGTTGATTTTACTCACCGACGGCGCCAATACCGCTGGCGAACTAACGCCCCTGAAAGCCGCCGAACTGGCAGCAGACGCGAAGCTTAAAATTTATACCATCGGTATAGGCGCAGACGAAGTGTTGGTGCGCAGCCTGTTTGGTACGCGCCGGGTCAACCCGTCTGCCGATCTGGACGAAAAAACCCTGACAGCAATAGCCGACACGACCGGTGGACATTATTTTCGGGCGCGCAATACAGAAGAGCTGGAGCGGATTTACCGGATGCTGGATCAACTGGAACCGGTCGAAAAAGACAAACAATATTTTCGGCCGCGCAGCGAGTTATTTTATTGGCCGCTAAGCTTGGCACTGCTACTGGCTGGCTGGTTAAGTCTGGTCAGATTGAGGTTGACATGAGTTTTGCCGATTTTCATTTCCTGCGGCCCTGGTGGCTAATGGCGCTGTTACCGGCGGTGCTGTTGCTGACGCAGTTGCTCCGGCATCGCCAAGGTCGCGGCAATTGGAGCGAGGTATGCGACGCCGAATTGCTGCCTTTTATCTTGCAAGATAAACCCTTGCAAACAGCGCGAACACCCTTGCTAGGTGCTGCAATCGCCGTTCTTTTGACGATAGTGGCCTTGGCAGGCCCGACCTGGCAGCGCTTGCCCAGTCCGGCTTTTAGAAACGATGCCGCCTTGGTGATTGCCCTGGATTTATCCAAATCCATGGATGCCGCCGACATCAAGCCCAGCCGCATCGGCAAAGCCCGCTACAAAATTGCCGATTTACTGAAACAACGCAAAGATGGTCAGACCGCCTTGCTTGTTTACGGTGGCGATGCTTTTACCGTGACACCGCTGACCAACGATGCGGCGACCATTGATAGCCAATTGGTCGCCTTGACCACCGACATCATGCCCAGTCCTGGCAGCAACACCGCCGTTGCACTGGATAAAGCGGCTGCCTTGCTGCGGCAGGGTGGTTTAGCTAAAGGCCATATTTTGCTGGTGACCGACGCTGTCGATGCCGATGTGGCTGAGCAAGCCGAGCAATGGCTGGGTGACTATCGCTTATCGGTGTTGGCGGTGGGTACGCCAGAGGGCGCGCCGATTCAATTGCAGGGCGGCGGTTTTTTGAAAGATCGTAGCGGTGCTATCGTCGTCGCCAAACTCGATGAATCGGCTATGCATACCTTGGTGCAGCATGGTCGTGGCACCTATCAGCCAGTGACCGCTGACGACGAAGATGTGGCTAATCTGGGCCAATTGTTTAACAGCGCCGACAGCGATGGCAAAAACCAGGACAGCAACTTGCTGTTGCAGCAGTGGGACGAAAAAGGCCCGTGGCTGCTATTGCTGGTGCTGCCCTGGGCCGCGTTACAGTTTAGAAAAGGCCTGTTGTTTTGGGTAGCGTTGTGCCTATTGCCGCTACCCAGAAATAGTCAGGCGCTGGATTGGCAAAGCCTCTGGCAAAACCCCAATCAACGCGCGCAACAGGCGTTTAAACAACAAAATTATCAAAACGCTGCCGAGCAGTTCGAGAATCCGGATTGGCGCGCCGCTGCCCAATACAAGGCAGGGCAATTCCAGCAAGCCGCCGAAACCCTGAAAAACACCCAAACCGCCGAAGGCCACTACAATCGCGGTAACGCCCTGGCGCAGGCCGGGCAGCTACAAGACGCCCTGCAAGCCTATCGAGAGGCCTTAAAACTGGAGCCAGGGCATCAGGACGCGCAATACAACAAGGATATCGTCGAGAAAAAGCTTAAAGAGCAGGAACAACAAAAGCAGCAGGATAAAAATCCGCAAGACCAGCAGCAAGCATCCGATCAGCAAAAGCAGCAACAGAAGGATCAAAAATCTGGTCAGTCAGATGCCGACCAGCAAGGCGAGCAAAAACCGGAAGACCAGCAAAAATCTGAGGAAAAACAGGACGCCGAGCAAAAAAAGCCAGCAGAGGACAAAAAACCGTCCGCAGCAGAGGCCAAACAAAATGAACAAACTCAGCCGCAACCCGCAAAGCCGGAACCGGCAGAAGCATCCAAAGCCGAAGAAAGCGCAGAAAAAACCGAGACTCGGCGCGCCAACGAGCAATTGTTGAAACGAATCCCCGACGAGCCGACGGGCTTGTTAAAGCGCAAATTTAGATATCAATACGGCCAGCGTAACCGGTCGGCAAATAGCGGCCCGGCTTGGTGAGTTTGAGACCAGGGCTAGCCAGCTTTGGTCTTACATAGCAGCAAGGCCTATTCCCAAAAAGACTGGACGGTTTAACAATGGATATTGGCCTGATACTGATTTTGATTTTAGTTAACGGCGTGTTTGCCATGTCGGAAATGTCGCTGGTGTCTTCCGGGCTGGCGCGCTTGCAAAAACTGGCTGCTGAGAAACGCGCCGGTGCCAAAGCCGCACTGAAACTACACCAAGATCCTTCCCGCTTTCTATCTACCGTTCAAGTTGGTATCACCTCCGTCGGCATTCTTAGCGGTGCGCTAGGCGAAGCCGCGTTGACCGAACCGCTGCAGCGACACTTGCAGGGCATCCCGCTATTGACCAATTACGCCGAGCCTATGGCGCTGATAAGCACGGTGATCTTGATTACATATTTTTCAGTAGTTATCGGCGAACTGGTGCCAAAGCGGCTGGCCTTGCTGCATCCGGAAAATATCGCGGTAATCATCGCTGGCCCTATGAATGCCTTGGCTAAAATCACCAGCCCGCTGGTTTGGCTATTATCATCCTCCAGCACCTTGATTTTGCGCATCTTTGGCGCTCATAGACCACCGCAAGTCAGTGTCACCAACGAAGAAATCAAGTTGCTGATGGAGATCGGTGCCGAAGCAGGCGTGTTTCACGCCAGCGAAAGTCATTTGGTCGGCAATGTGCTGCAGTTGGATGAACAAAAGATTGGTGCGGCCATGACACCACGACAACAAATATTTGCGGTAGATTTGGATGACACGGCAAGTGTGCTGCACAAGATAGCCGACTGCCCGCATACCAGAACAGTGGTTTGCCGCGGTGGTTTGGAGAATGTGGTAGGAATATTGCTTAGAAGTGATTTATTAAAGCCAGCAATAGGCGGCGCAGCGCTGGATATTCTGGCTGTTTTGCAAGCGGTGTTGTATGTGCCGGAAGCAATGACCTTGAGCCAACTGCTGGCATTCTTTCAAGAAAAACAGGCCGATTTGGCGTTGGTTGTCAACGAATACGGCGAAATTGAAGGCCTGGTAACGCTTAGCGATGTATTGAAGGCCATCGTTGGACATCTGCCTAGTCGCACCAATTTGGACATCGATGTGGTGCAACGCGCCGACGGCTCCTGGTTGGTGGATGGCGGTTTGGCGATTCAGCGCTTGAAATCGGTGATCGGTATGGCCGGTAATTTACCCGGCGAGACTGACAACGCTTATCACACGGTCGGCGGTTTTATTCTGTTTTATCTGGAAAAAATGCCGCAAGTAGCCGATGTCTTTATATTCCAAGATTGGAGTTTCGAGGTTGTCGATATAGACGGTACGCGTATCGATAAGGTTTTGATTAGCCAAAAACCGGCCGACGATACCGTGTAGGGGCAAATTGCTTCGCCCCCCAATGCATAACTAACTTTTAGATTGATAGGAAATACCATGAGACCCAAGCAAGTGCCGCTTCACTATTCCAAGCGGTTATCAGGAGTACTGCTGATTTATTGTTTTACTTTCCCGGTCTTCGGTGCCGATTTGAAAGCAATTTTGGAAGCCTCGCCAGCTTTGTTAAAGTTGCTAAGCGTTGCTGAAGTCAGACCCGGTGAAGTCGGCGAATCTTTGAATTTATCGGCGCGGGTGGAACTGGATCAGGCCCGGGTGACCCGCATCGGCGCTTCCGTGACCGGACGCATTACCGAAGTAAACGCCCATCTGGGCCAAGCCGTGAAAAAGGGCGAGCGCTTGGCGTTGCTGAATAGTACCGAGTTGGGCAAGGCACAATCGGATTATCTAAAAGCCACGTCTCAAGTCAACTTGCGGCGAATTACCGTAAAACGCGCCGAGCGCCTACTGGAAAGTGGCGTGATTGCCGAAGCCGAATTGCAGGAACGCCAAGGTGTACTGACTGAAGCTGATGTGGATTTGCGCGCAGCCAGCGACCAGTTGCGGGTAATGGGCATGAGCGAGGCCGATCTAAAGCGCCTGGACAAGCAGCGCAGCATTCATTCATTTTCGCCGGTTACCACCAGCATCGACGGCGTGGTGATCGAGCGTAATGTCGCGGTTGGCCAAGTGGTGCAGCCGGCGGATAGTCTGTTCACGGTGGCCGATTTATCGCAGTTGTGGCTGGTGGCAGAAATCCCGGAACAACAAGCCTATTGGGCGCGACAAGGTGACCAGGTGCAAGCCGAAGTACCGGCTTTGCCAGGTGAGGTCGTCAGCGGCAAGTTGATTTATGTCGCCGACATGGTCGATTCCGATACGCGTACCGTCACCGTGCGGATGGCTTTAGCCAATCCGCAACGCCTGTTTAAACCGCAAATGCTGGCCACTTTAAAAATCAGCAAACCGGGTTCGCAAACCTTGGTGGTGCCGAGTCAAGCCGTGGTTAGGGAAAACGACCGGGATTTTGTGTTTGTAGAAACCGGGGCGGCGCGATTTGAATTGCGTCCTGTGCGATTAGGGCGCGAAGAGGCTCAAAAGCGGCCATTATTGGAGGGCTTGAAAACCGGCGAAAAAATCGTGGTAGGCGGCGCTTTCCATCTTAACAACGAGCGTCTGCGCAGTATTTTGGAGTAATGGATGATTAATAGCCTGATAGCGGCGGCGCTACAGCAGCGCGTTTTAGTGGCGGTGTTGGCAGTGGCGCTTATCTTGTTCGGCGTCCGGTCAGTTGAACAATTGTCAGTGGATGCGTTTCCGGATGTGACCAATATTCAAGTGCAAGTCGCTACTGAAGCGATGGGGCGGTCGCCGGACGAAGTGGAGCGTCTGGTTACCGTACCGCTAGAGATTGCTATGGCCGGCTTGCCCGGCCTGGAAGAAATGCGCTCGCTGAACAAAAACGGCTTGTCTTTGATTACCCTGATTTTTACTGACAGCACCGAAGTATATTTTGCCCGGCAGTTGGTGATGGAAAGGCTGATCGAAGTGAAGCAACAAATGCCGGACGGCGTAAATCCGGTGCTGGGGCCGGTATCTACCGGCCTGGGTGAAGTGTATCAATATACCCTGGAGCGGGATGACGATGGCGACCAGCCGCTGACGCAGGAAGCCTTGCAACAGCGCCGCGAAGCCCAGGATTGGGTGGTACGGCCTTTGTTGCGCGGCATACCCGGCGTTGCGGAAATCAATTCCCAAGGCGGTTATGTCAAGCAGTATCAGGTATTGATCGACCCTAATCGGCTGCATCATTACCGGATTTCGCTAGCCGAGGTGTTTGAGGCGTTGGCGCGAAATAACGCCAATAGCGGGGGTGGAGTGCTGCCGCATTTTGCCGAGCAATATCTGATTCGCGGCGTAGGCTTGATCAACGATATTAACGACATTGGCAATATCGTACTTAAAGAACAAAACAGTGTGCCGGTACATATGCACGATGTTGCTGAAGTAAAAATAGGCCACGAAGTAAGGGTTGGTGCGGTTTTAAAAGACGGTATTACCGAAGCGGTTGGCGGTGTGGTGATGATGTTGCGCGGCGGTAACGCCAAAGAAGTGGTCAGTCGTATCAAAGAGCGGGTCAGCGAAATCAACGCCAAAGGCATGTTGCCCGGCGGATTGAAAATTGTCTCGTACTACGACCGCAGCGATTTGGTCGATGCGGCTTTGCATACCGTTACCAAGGTGTTGATGGAAGGCATCGTCTTGGTGGTGATCGTGTTGTTTTTGTTTCTGGGCGATGTGCGTTCCAGTTTGATCGTGGTCAGTACCTTGATCGTCACGCCACTGGTGACATTTATTGCCATGAATCAATTGGGCATTTCCGCCAACCTCATGTCTCTGGGCGGTTTGGCGATAGCCATTGGTTTAATGGTGGATGGCTCGGTCGTGGTCGTGGAAAACGCCTTTCGCTTGTTAGGCGAACGCAAAGGCCGGGCCACCAGCCGGGTGCGCGTGGTGATGGCCGCCGCTCAGGAAGTGGCGACGCCGGTATTGTTTGGCGTGGGTATTATTGTGTTGGTATTTTTGCCGCTGATGACCTTGCAAGGCATGGAAGGCAAAATGTTTGCGCCCTTGGCTTACACCATTGCGATTTCCTTGCTGATTTCATTGGTTGTGTCATTGACTTTGTCGCCAGTGTTATGCGCATTTTTTCTGGAAGGCCATGACGGCGAACACGACACCCGGCTGATTGCCTTTTGCAAACGCCATTATCTGCGGATGCTGGACTGGGCGATGACTAATCGACTAAAAGTGGTGATCGGCGCGGTTGCTGTCTTTGTCGCTACCTTGGCTTTAATGCCGTTTTTAGGCACATCGTTTATTCCTGAGATGCGCGAAGGCTCCATCGTGCCCGGTATAAACCGCATGCCAAATATTTCGTTGGAAGAAAGCATTAACGTGGAAATGCAGGCCATGAAAATGGTGATGGAAATTCCTGGTGTAAAAACCGTGGTTAGCGGTGTGGGACGCGGCGAAAGTCCAGCGGATCCGCAAAGTCAGAACGAATCCACGCCCATCGTCACCCTAAAGCCCCGTAATGAGTGGCCTGCGGGCTGGAATCAGGACGATATTGCCGATGCCATGAGCGCCAAGCTTACCGAGAATTTACCTGGCATGCAGGTGGTGATGGCGCAGCCGATTTCTGATCGGGTCGATGAAATGGTCACTGGCGTGCGTTCCGACGTGGCGGTAAAAGTATTTGGCGATGATTTAGCCGAACTAAAACGGCTGGCTGATGAGATTGCCGGCGTTGCCAAGGAAGTAACGGGGGCGCGGGACATTCGCGTGGAACGATTGACTGGTCAGCAATATTTGAACATTACCGTAGACCGTCAGGCTATCGCCCGACATGGGCTGAACGCCGCCGATATTCACGAGGTCATCGAAACCGCTATTGCCGGCAAAGTGGCGACCGAGATTTATCAGGGCGAGCGGCGTTTTTCAGCGGCGGTGCGTTTACCGGAAAAGTTTCGGAATAATATCGGCGCTATCGACGCCTTAATGCTGACGTCTGCAAATGGGGCGCGGGTGCCGCTGGGCGATGTTACCAAAATAACGCTTAACGACGGCCCGGCGCAGATCAGTCGGGAAATGGGCAAGCGCCGTATCGTGGTGGGTATCAATGTGCGGGATAGGGATTTGGGTGGCTTCGTGGCCGAGTTGCAAAACGCCGTGGCTGAAAAAGTTAAAATACCGGACAGCTACTATCTGCAATGGGGCGGTCAATTTCAAAATATGGAACGGGCTTTGGGTCACTTAAAAATGATCATTCCGGTCACTATTGCGGCGATATTCTTTTTGTTATTTATGCTGTTTAAATCCATCAGTTTTGCCAGCTTGATTATTCTGGTGTTGCCGTTTGCATCCATAGGCGGCATTGTTACCTTGTTTATCAGCGGCGAATATTTGTCGGTGCCAGCATCGGTGGGTTTCATCGCCTTGTGGGGTATTGCGGTGCTGAATGGTGTGGTCTTGGTGTCGTATATTCGTGGCTTGCGGGACAGCGGCTATTGCCAGGTAGAAGCGATTCGGTTGGGTTGCGAGCAGCGCTTTCGGCCGGTGATGATGACGGCTACCGTCGCGCTATTGGGCTTGGTGCCGTTTTTGTTTGCCACCGGCCCCGGCTCTGAAGTACAAAAACCCTTGGCCATCGTGGTGATCGGCGGCTTGATTAGTTCGACGCTGTTGACCTTGGTGGTGGTGCCGGTGTTATACGGCTGGTTCGATAATCGCGCGGTGGTTAATAAACTGAATTGAGGTGTTGTGGGACGCTAATTTGTCCTGTTTTCGGGAACTTCGTGTTAGCAGACAGGCCGAATCAATTCGGCCCTACACTCATTCAACGTAACGATATTTTCGCGCAATTCCAAGATACACTATGCACCATGAATAAACCTTATCGCTTGCAATTCCTATTGTCCGGCTTGTTATGGCTGTGGGTGGCATTAGCTCAGGCAGCCGACATTCAAGTGGCTGTCGACCGCAACCCCGTCGGCCTTAACGAGTCGTTTCAGATCACCTTTAGCGCCAGTGAAGAGCCGGACGGCAGTCCCGACTTTGCGCCGTTGCAGGACAATTTTGAGATTCTCAATCAGCAACGCAGCAGCAATTCGTCGTGGGTAAACGGCAAAAGCAGTCGCAGCGAGCAATGGACAGTCAATGTTATGGCCAAACAGGCGGGTGAATTGTTGATTCCGCCCATCGCTTTCGGCGCCGATACCAGCAAGCCCTTGAAGTTGAGCGTTACCGAAAACACTGCGGCGGTAAAAGGCAACGACGAAATATTTCTGGAAGTGGCGGCCAGCCCGGAACAGCCTTATGTGCAGTCGCAAGTGCTGTATACCTTAAAACTGTTTCGGCGGGTACAAATTACCCAGGCTAGCCTTAGCGAGCCGGAAATCAAGGACGCGCTGGTCGAAAAGCTGGGTGATGACAGCACCTACGCTACCCAGGTAAAAGGTGTCGATTATTGGGTAACCGAGCGTAAGTACGCGATTTTTCCGCAGCAAAGCGGTGTGTTCACGATTGCGCCGCTAGTTCTGAACGCCGAGTATATGAGCACTCAGCAGCAACCGCGTTTTAATGGCTTTTTCAATCGGCCCAGCACCGAGACGCGGCGGATAAGTTCCAAAGCCATTACTTTGAATGTGCAGGCGGTACCGGCCAGTTTTAAAGGCGCTAACTGGCTAAGTGCAGAAACATTGCAACTCAGCGAATCCTGGTCAGACGCCAGCCTGCAAACCAAAGTAGGCGAGCCCTTGACCCGGACGTTGACCTTGACCGCCAAAGGCAGTACCGTCGGCCAGTTGCCGGAATTGCTGGATAAGGCCAGCATAGACGGCATCAAAACCTATCCTGATCAGCCGCTGCTCAAGGAAGACAAGCAAGTTGACGGAATGACGGCGCTGCGCGAGGAAAAAATCGCCTTTATTCCGTCAAAAGCTGGCGAATACTCTTTGCCATCGCTGGAAATTGCCTGGTTCAACACCAAAACCCAAAAAGTCGAAATGGCGCGCTTGCCCAGCGTTACAGTTAAGGCGCTGGCTAGCGGAGTAAGCCCGCAAACCCCAGCACCAGTGGCTAATGCAGTGATTGCGCCACCAACCGATGCTGTTACTCCGTCGCCGATCACAGTCACATCTGATGCCGATACCCGCATTTGGCAGGCTGTGTCTGCGACCTTGGCGCTAGGTTGGCTGCTGACCATCGGGTTTTTTTATAAACGCCGGGAGCTTAAGCCCAAAGCCAGTAAGCTGATGGCGGAAACTGCGGTGGAAAAGACGCTTAAACGCGCATGTTGGGAAAATAATCCGCAGGCTGCCAAGCAGGCTTTGTTGCAGTGGGGTAAAACAGAGTTTGCCGTCGAAAGTCTGGCCGGATTGGCGGGATTTTGCTCAGCGGGGCTGAGCACAGAAATTCTGGCCTTGAATCGCTTGTTATATTCCGGGCAAAGCCAGGATTGGCAAGGCCAGAATTTGTGGCAGATGTTTAGCGAAAATCAGGTCAGCAAGACCCATTCCGCTGCTGCCGATGATGGTTTGGAGCCATTGTATAAAATTTAAGGGCTAACCGCGCCTGGCAAGATGTTCCAGGGTCAAATACAAGGCGGCGATTGAGCGGGCTTCGCTACATTCGCCGCTGGCGAGCAAGGTGTCGATGCGCTTTAGCGGCCACGGCACCACTTGTAACTCTTCCGGTTCGTCGCCAATCAGTTTTTCTGGATACAGTTCTTCGGCCAGAATAATGTCTATGGTGTGCTCCAGATAGGCCGGGGCCAGCGATACCCGATGCAAATGTTGTAACTGAGCAGCGCCGTAGCCGATTTCCTCTTTTAACTCGCGATTCGCGCCGCTTAACATATCTTCGCCGGCATCCAGCTTGCCTTTGGGTAATCCCAGTTCGTAACGGTGGATGCCTGCCGCGTATTCACGAACCAACAGCACCGTGTCCTTATCCAGCATAGGTACAACCAGCACCGCGCCATGACTGGACGCGTTACGTGCCAGGCGCTCGTATTGGCGACGCTCGCCGTTGCTAAACTCCAAATCCAGCGTTTCGATGCAGAATTGCCGCGTTTGGGCGACAACAGTCTGTTTGAGGATTTTCGGTCTATTGGGCATGGGCGATTCAGTCGGTATCAGGCGTCAGCAAGTTTGAAAAAGCCAACCACCTGTTGCAGTTGATCAGCCTGCCCGTTCAATTCTTCAGCCGTCGCCGCCATTTCTTCTGAAGTCGCGGCATTTTGTTGGGTTACTCTATCCAACTGGCGCATGGCCTCGTTGATTTGCTTGATGCCGCTGGCCTGTTCGTTGGAGGCGGCATTAATCTCTTGCACCAAATCGGCTGTTTTAATAATGTCGGGTAACACATTGCCGATCAATATCCCGGCTTTTTCGGCAATGGCGACGCTATTGGTAGCCAGTTCGTTGATTTCTTCGGCAGTGGTACGACTGGTTTCCGCCAGTTTGCGGACTTCTGCGGCTACTACGGCAAAGCCTTTGCCGTGCTCGCCTGCGGAGGCAGCTTCTATCGCCGCATTTAAGGACAAGAGATTGGTTTTGTAAGCAATGTCTTCAATTAAGCCAATCTTTTTTGCGATCTGTTTCATGGCTTTGACGGTTTCAATCACTGCTTCGCCGCCTTGTTTGGCTTCGGTGGAAGACTTACTGGCCATCTGTTCGGTAACATGAGCGTTTTCGGTATTTTGTTGCACCGAGGCATTGAGTTGCTCGATAGAGCTGGTGGTTTCTTCTACGCTGGCGGCTTGCTGGGTGGTAGCCTGGCTGATCGATTGCGCTGTGGCGCTGACTTGTTTAGACGCCGAACTCAATACCTCCGCGTTACCCAGCACTTGCTGAACTACCTCGCTCAGTTGATTGCGCATGGCATTTAAGTCGAACAGCAAGCTGTTGTGGTCGCCTGGCAAAAGCTGAACTGCAACGGAAAGATCGCCATCCGCTATGGTTTTGACGGCTTCGGCAGCATAACTAGGCTCACCACCCAGTTGTTTCATCAAGCTTCTCGTGATCAAGTACCCGGCCATGCCGCCTAAAATTACCGAAATGACTGCAAGTACGCTGACGATATTGGCGCTTTGTTCAACAGTTTGCTTGGCTTCCTGGCCAGATTTTTC
The DNA here is from genome assembly GCA_903858105.1 of uncultured Pseudomonadota bacterium. Classification (GTDB taxonomy): domain Bacteria; phylum Pseudomonadota; class Gammaproteobacteria; order Methylococcales; family Methylomonadaceae; genus Methylomonas. Next base: position 31,257 of record CAIOHN010000297.1, read on the forward strand.
CATTAACTTGCTTTGATAGTCGATCAAGGCGTTTACCGAATCGATATAGCTGGTTTGCAACTTTCTAACCGTGGTTAACAGGAAATCCGCAGCTTCAGCTTGTTTGCCAGCTTCAGCTAATTTGATGAATTCATCCTGGGCCAGGATGTAGGGGCTTCTGGCATCCATAACAGCCTTTAACACCGCTTTGCCTTCTGCGGCTTTAATGTTCTCGTCGAGTTTATCGAGATTTTCTTTGATACTTTTGCGGGCTTGCCTAATGCGTTCAAGCTCTTTGTCTATTATGGATTTGTCTTTTATAATCAGTGTATTACGCATGGATCTGGCGATAACATTGATGTCGCCGATAACATGATTGGCCCACACTGTTTTCGGGAATTTGTCGTTGACCATATTGTCGATATTCGACAAAAGATTGTTCATGCTGGAGATACTGATACCGGCGATAATCGCCATTAAAATCAGTACACCGCTAAACCCCAAGCCTAAACGGGTTCGTACTTTCATGGCGCTCATTTTGGAGGCTCCTTTCGATGGCTGCTGTGGCAGTGAAATCATAGTGAATGTAGTGGTTTTAATCCTTTTCTCCCGCCACAGCAAGCCTTGATTGTCCGAGTTTTGCGCATTCCCGGTTAAAATGAAAAAGAATATTTTGTGAGGTACTTTTTGGCTTCCTGTGGTGAGCAAGACGCCTCAAATTTTAAGGATAAATGCACATGCTTAACTGGCAACAAATCGATACCGTGCTACTTGACATGGACGGCACCTTGCTGGATTTGAATTTTGATAACCATTTCTGGCAAGAGTTTGTGCCCTTGCGCTTTGCCGAGCTTCATGGCTTGACGATTGATGCAGCCAAGCGCCAGTTACAGCCACGCTTCAAGGCTATGGAAGGCAAGCTGGAATGGTATTGTCTGGATTTTTGGAGCGCCGAGCTGGCTTTGGATATTGCTGGTTTAAAGCAGGAACTGGCCGGTTTGATTGCCGTGCACCCGCACGTCACGGAGTTTCTGGATGCCGTACGCAATAGCGGCAAGCGCTTATTGCTGGTGACTAACGCCCATCGCGACAGCTTGAGTCTAAAAATGGAAAAAACCTGTTTGCAGCAGTTTTTCGACGAAATTATATCGTCTCACGATTTTGGGTTTGCCAAGGAGCAGCAAGCGTTTTGGCAAACCTTGCAGGACAAGCATGTTTTTGAAAAGCACCGAACTTTGCTGGTCGATGATAGTCTGGCAGTGTTACGCGCCGCCCAACAATTTGGGCTTGCTCATCTGGTATCGATCAGCAAGCCCGATAGTCGGCAGCCGGTCAAACCGGTTGCGGAGTTTGCGGCGGTGGAGGATTTTCGGGCTCTGATGCCTGGTTTGTAGCGCCGCTGGTGGGCGCGCGCGGCGCGCGGTGTTCTCTGGGCTTATGGTCTGGGCGTGGCGGGCGCTTGCTGCCATGCGGTACTACCCGTTCGCGCGGTTCGCGGCGCTGTGGTTTGATGACGTCTTCAACCAGCAATTCTGGTGTGATGGACTGCACCGGTATTTTCTCGCCAATGAAGTCTTCAATGTCCGGCATCGAATAGGCGTATTCTTCGCAAATAAAGCTGATGGCTTCGCCGCTGGCACCAAAACGCGCAGTACGGCCGATGCGATGCACGTAATCTTCCACATCCTGCGGTAAATCGTAATTAAATACGTGCGAAACGTCGGGGATGTGCAAGCCACGGGCAGCTACGTCGGTGGCTATCAACAGCGTCACCCGGTTTTCCTGGAAATCGTTGAGCAGGCGCTGGCGTTTGTCTTGCGGCACGTCACCGCTCAGCATGGCGGTTTTATGACCATTGGCTTGCAGATAATCGTCCAGTTGTTCGGCGCAACGCTTGGTGTTGACAAACACAATGCTGCGCTGCGGCTGATGTTGTTTTAACAAGCCCAGCAATAGCGGAATTTTTTGGTCGTTGGCCGGACAATATGCCTCTTGGTTGATGGCTTTGGAGGTCACCTCTTCGGATTCGATGCGGATCAGCACCGGATTGTTCATGTGCTCGTATGCCAGTTCCGTTACCTTGTAAGACAAGGTCGCCGAAAACAGCATGTTCAAACGCTTTTCAGCCGGCGGCATTCGACGCAGCAAAAAGCGGATGTCCTTGATAAAACCCAAGTCAAACATACGGTCTGCTTCGTCCATTACCGTGACCTGAATGTTATCTAGGGTAAAGGCGCCCTGGCGGTAAAAATCGATAATCCGCCCCGGCGTGCCGATGATGATGTCGACATTGGCTTTAAGCGAATCCAGCTGCTTTTGGTAGTCGGTACCACCGTAGATCAGAGCCAGCTTGAGATTGAGATATTTGCCCAACACCAAGGCGTCTTTATGAATCTGAATCGCCAGTTCCCGGGTCGGAGCCAGAATCAGCGCCCTTGGGTTTTTGATCTTTTCGCTTTCGTCGTTAATCAGGTGCTGAAAGGTGGCCAGCAGGAAGGTCGCGGTTTTACCTGTGCCGGTCTGGGCTTGGCCCGCAATGTCTTTGCCTCTAAGCGACAGCGGCAGTGACTTATCCTGAATCGGAGTGCAGTTGATGAAATCTGCTTCTTTCAGACCTTTAATGATGGAGTCGGACAGCTCCAAATTGCTAAAACGCGTTTCCGTTAAATGTGTTTTCTTCATAGCGCGATAGAATAAACTAAAAAGCCGTGCGGTTGAAATCGATTGACAATTTAAGCGCGGCGAAACTATAGTCTTGACTTTGTAAACTAACGGAGAATGGCGTGAGTGACCTAGTCCTTCATGTATCAGATGCTGATTTTAATGAAACAGTCTTAAAAGCCGGTACGCCAGTGCTGGTCGATTATTGGGCTGAATGGTGTGGTCCTTGTAAGATGATTGCCCCGGTGCTGGATGAAATTGCATCCGAATACCAAGGTAAATTGACTGTTGCCAAACTGAATATCGACGAAAATCCTAAAACGCCGCAACATTACGGCGTGCGTGGCATTCCAACTCTTATGATTTTCAAGGGCGGAGAAGTTGAAGCGACCAAAGTGGGCGCCTTAACCAAATCCCAATTAGCTGCATTCATTGATAGCAATATCTAAAAATATCAGCCTGGTTGACCGGACTTATCAAA
>CAIOHN010000298.1 GCA_903858105.1 uncultured Pseudomonadota bacterium
AGGATGTCGAAAGCACAGAACTTGCAGGACAACTTTTTGAATGCCCTGAGAAAAGAGCACACCCCGGTGTCGATTTTTTTGGTTAACGGTATCAAACTGCAAGGCCGCGTCGATTCTTTCGACCAGTACGTGGTGATGCTAAAAAACACGGTAAATCAAATGGTTTACAAACATGCCATATCCACAATCGTTCCCGGAAAAAATGTCAACATGCACCGCGAGCCAGAAGTTAGCGATGAAAGCTGAGAGGATATTTTTTGTTTGAACGTCCCGATGCAGGTGAGCGAGCAATCCTCGTTCACCTGAATTTGCAAGTCGGACAAGAAGATCTCGACGAGCTAAAAGAACTCACCAAATCTGCTGGTGCATTGCCCACTCATGTAGTGACCGGCAGTCGGCAGCGGCCAGATCCTAAATTTTTTGTTGGCACCGGTAAAGTGGACGAGATCAAGTCCGCCATACTGGAACACGAAGCCAATATCGTCATCGTCAATCATCCGCTTACCCCCAGCCAGGAACGCAATTTAGAAAAAGCGCTGGAAGTGCGTGTGGTGGATCGCAATGGCTTGATCCTGGATATTTTTGCGCAGCGCGCGCAGACTTTTGAGGGTAAATTGCAGGTCGAACTGGCGCAGTTGCGGCATTTGTCTACCCGATTAATTCGCGGCTGGACTCACTTGGAGCGGCAAAAAGGCGGTATTGGTTTGCGCGGCCCCGGCGAAACCCAGTTGGAAACAGACCGGCGCTTGCTGGCTGTGCGCATCAAGCAAATCCAGCAGCGTTTGGCTAAAGTTGAGAAGCAGCGCCATCAGGGACGCAGCAAACGTAAAAAAGCCGAAACCCCGACTGTATCCTTGGTTGGATACACCAACGCCGGTAAATCAACCTTATTTAATACCCTGACCGGTGCCGATATTTACGCGGCCGATCAGCTATTTGCCACCCTTGATCCGACCTTGCGGCAAATGTCGCTGACTAACGGCGGTGAGATTATTTTGGCCGACACAGTCGGTTTTATCAGGCATCTGCCGCACGAATTGGTGGCGGCGTTTCGTTCCACATTGCAGGAAGCCAGCGAAGCGGACTTGCTGTTACATGTGATTGACGCGGCAGCAGAAGATCGGGAAGACACTATCTTTCAAGTCAACCAAGTACTAAATGACATCGACGCCGCTAAAATCCCGCAGTTAATGGTGTTTAACAAAATCGACTTACTTGAAGATGTGCAGCCGCATATCGACTACGATGGCGACGGCAAACCCGTGAGCGTCTGGATTTCCGCGCAAAACGGGGTAGGCTGTGATCTGCTAAGGCAGGCATTGTCTCAATTATTTGCCAACAGCAAAGTCATTCGGAAGTGCTATTTGCCGGCTACACAGGCTGGCGTTAAAGGTAAGCTGTTTAATTTTGTCAGAATAATCAGCGAAGTAAGCAACGAAAGCGGCGATTGCGAATTAACCGTGGAAATAGATAAAAAGCATCTGGGTTTGTTAAAAGATATTAAAACCGAAGAGTTAGCTTGATCGCAGGCTGGTTAAGTAATCCCCCAGTTATTTGCTCGGAAATGCATAATTTACGATAGAATGGCCGCCTTTAAGTGTCGTTGCGCTGGCTAGCAAAATTAGCGAGCGATTTACTGATTTGCGATAAACAGTTTTTAGAGTTTTCAAATCCAATTTTTGGAGCGTTTGGTATGTCTTGGAATGAGCCCGGTGGTGATAAGAAAGACCCCTGGAGTGGTCGAAATGATAAGAATAGTCCCCCCGATCTGGATGAGGTGATTAAATCGTTGCAGGACAAGCTAGGCGGTATCTTCGGTGGCGGTTCCAACGGCGGCGACTCTGTAGGTGGACCTTCTGGAAAAATGGTGGGTTTTTTGCTGGCTGGCGCCGCATTAATATGGGGTGTGAGTGGTTTTTACACCGTCGATGAAGGTACCCGAGGCGTCGTTACCCGTTTTGGCGCTTACGTCAACACGACTCAGCCTGGTTTAAACTGGCATATTCCATCGCCGATAGAGCAGGTCTTGGTTGTCAACGTCGAACAGCAACGTTTTATCGAAGTCGGTTACCGTTCTGGCGGTGGTCAAGGCATGGGTTCCGTGCCTAAAGAAGCGATGATGCTGACCAAAGACGAAAATATCGTCGATGTGCGTTTGGCTGTGCAATATCAAGTCAAAGACGCCAAAGACTATGCCTTTAACGTGCTGGATCCTGCCTCGACTTTGAAACAAGTCACCGAAAGCGTACAACGTGGCGTAATTGGTCGCAGCGATATGGATTTCGTGCTGACTGAAGGTCGTAGCGACATCGTGTTGGCGATTAAATCAGAAATTCAATCGGTAATGGATGCGTATAAAACCGGTATCTTGATCACCAGTGTCAACTTGCAGGATGCGCAGCCACCTGAGCAAGTGCAAGGGTCTTTTGAAGACGCTATCAAAGCCCGCGAAGACAAGCAACGCTTGATCAATGAAGCGGAAGCCTATTCAAACGACGTGGTGCCTAAAGCCCGCGGCGCGGCTTCGCGGATAGTGCAGGAATCTGAAGGTTACAAAGAAAAAGTGATTGCCCGCGCCAATGGTGATGTCAGTCGTTTCTCTCAATTGCTCACCGAATACAAAAAAGCCCCGGCGGTCACTAAGCAACGCATGTACATCGAAGCGATGGAATTGGTGTTGGGTCGCTCCAATAACGTCTTGGTGGATGTGAAAGGTGGCAATAACATCATGTATTTGCCGCTGGAAAAGCTCGCTGGTAGGTCAGTTGAAGAGGCGGCGCCTGCGCCAGTTATCAGCCCTGAGCCAGTTTTGCAGCCCACGCC
>CAIOHN010000299.1 GCA_903858105.1 uncultured Pseudomonadota bacterium
ACTTTGTTGCGCACGTCTTCGATAAAGTCCGAGTAAGATATTTCGTAGTGTGGATCGTACTCAGGCATGTTGCGGTTCATCACCGCCGTTACCGCCAACCCTATTGCTAGGACGACAGCGATCACAATCAATATTTTTTTCATTTTAGCTATCTCCTGACTTACTTTTCGCTGGAGAAGTATTTGAAAAAGTCGGAATTGGGTTTTAACACCAAAGTATCCTGAGTTTTTTCAAATGAGGTTTGGTATGCCTGCAAACTGCGATAGAAGGCATAAAACTCGGGATTGCGACCAAAGCTTTTGGCGTAAATCTCAGCCGATTGCGCGTCGCCGCGACCGCGAATATTTTCTGAGTCGCGTTGGGCGTTAGCCACGATCACATGCTTTTGCTTATCGGCTTCGGCGCTGATTTGCTCGGCGCTTTCCGCACCTTGCGAACGAAACTCGCGAGCTACCCGTTCCCGTTCAGCGCGCATTCGTTGGTACACAGAGCTGCTGACTTCTTGCGGTAAATCGATACGTTTAATCCGAATATCGATCAACTCTATACCAAACTTTTCTGCGGTAGGTGCCAGTTTGTCGAGTAAGGTTTTACGCAATTCGCTGCGATCTTCCGAGATTAATTGCTTGATGGTGCGCACACCAAACTCGCTGCGCATGGCATCTTTCATAATTTGGTCGAGACGCAGATTGGCTTGAAACTCGTCGCCGCCGACCGTGGTGTAAAATAGACCCACATCACCGATTCGCCATTTGACAAAAGAGTCAACGATGACGTTTTTCTTTTCGGAGGTTAAAAACCGCTCGGATTTGGCATCCAAGGTCAGTACACGCGCATCAAATGTACTGACATTATTGATGATGGGGGTCTTAAAATGTATGCCCGGTTTGAAATCGGACGTGACCATTTCGCCTAGGCGAAACACAATGGCGCGTTCGTTTTCTTTGACATAAAAAATCGACATATAGGCCAATACGCAAAGCGACAAACCGGCCGGAATTAAAACTTGAGTTCTGGTGTTCATGGTTTGCTCCTGCTAGGACGTAAATCGTTGCTGACGGTTTTGCGCGCGCCGTTTTTGTCGGCGTTGTGCTGCTCTGAGCTAAGCTCAGGTTCGTTGCTGACATGCGCAGGTTGGGCGTGCTGAGTCACTGCTTGCGGCAGCGGCATATACATCATCGGGTTCGACTGATCGTCGTTCAGCATGATTTTATTGGTGCTGCTGTACAGTTTTTCTTTCGCTTCCAGGTACAAACGTTTACGGGTAATAGCGGGGTTTTTCTCGTACTCCACCAATAGCTGGTCAAAGCGTTCGGTTTCGCCTTTGGCTTTGGCTACTTTCTCAGCTTCGTAGGCTTCAGCTTCTTGAATGATCCGCGAGGCTGCACCGCGAGCTTTTGGAATAATTTCGTTGCTATAGGCTTCCGCTTCGTTGATCAAACGTTGCTTGTCTTCGCGCGCCCGAATCGCATCTTCAAACGCACCTTGAACTTCTTCAGGTGGCTGCGCATCCTGCAAGTTGACGCTGGCGACGCTGATGCCGGCTTTGTACTCATCCATCGCGGTTTGGATTTGTTCTTTGATTTCCGCAACGATCTGGCTGCGGCCTTCGGTTAGTACAAAGTCCATGTTGTTGCGACCGATGACAGCTCGCTCGACGCTTTCAGTCAGTTGCTTCAGGGTGTTTTCATTGTTTTTGACATTAAATAAATAATCCCTGGCGTTGTTGATCTGATATTGCACAGCCAGACGCACGGTGATGATGTTTTCGTCGCTGGTCAGCATCAGCGATTCTTGTGGAATCACGGCGGATTTATTGACTCGGCTGGTGTCGCTGTAGCCCACTTCGATAAAGCGCTGCTGCTCCACGTTAACATTAGATACGGCCTCAATCGGCGCCGGAATATGCCAATGCGGGCCAGGCAAGGTCGTTTCGGAGTAGGCACCAAATCGGGTGACTACGCCGCGGTTACCCTGATCGACGATATACACGCCGCTGGCTAACCAAACCACACCCAGCGTACCGCCTACGACGGACGCTATTTTTCCTAGTGAAAACATGCTTTTGTGATCGTTAAAAAAGTCGCTGGCCTTGGTGGATGCTTGCTTCCATTGCTTATCAACTTCAAGCTTCCAATCCGGTTGCGGCGTTTGCTTACTGGTATTGTGTTTTTCTGATGACATAATCACTCCTCTTGTAGTGTTAGCCTGACCTGGGTCATTAATTGTTATTGTTAGCCATCCTTGGGTTCGAGAAATAGCATAAGGTCAAAACCAAACTGTTGTTTTAGTTTTTTCAAAGCTTCGTTTTGAATTTGCCTGACTCTTTCTCGAGTAACATGCAGCTGATCCGCTACAGCCTGCAACGTCATTTCCGTTTGATCGCGCAGTCCGAAACGCATCGTTAGTATCGCAGCCTGTTTTTCCGGCAGAGAAGCCACTGCTTTGTCGACGTATTGAGCCAGATCCTGATCAATTAGTTCATCGAGTGGCAGACTGAATTGATGCTGCTGCATTTTTGCCATCAATTCCAGATTGTCGTCGTCATCACCGATAGCCGCATCCAAAGAATGAGTGGCCTGGTAATAACTGCTGATCGTTTTAATATCTTGTTCTGATAAATCACAAGCCGCTTTTAACTCGGCCAGGTTGGGCCAACGTTCGTATTTAAGGTAGCAATTACGCATCGCTTCAAATACGGTGGCTGATTTTTCGGCTAGTGCCACGGGCAAGCGCACAATTTTTTCTTGTTTGACAATCAGACGCGAGATGGCTTGTCTGATCCAGTAAATGGCGTAGGTAGAAAAACAAATGCCGCGTTCCGCATCGAATCTATCAACGGCCTTAATCAAGCCAACCAAACCTTCCTGCATCAAATCTTCAAAGCTTAAGTTGCTGGTTTTGTACTTGTGGGCGACGAAGGCGACCAAGCCAGTGTTGGCAGCAATCATTTGCTGGCGCAAGCTTCTTAATTCCCGGCTGGCTTTGCCGATCCGCTTTTTAAACTCTGCAGCTTCGGCGCTGTCCGCATCCAACTCGCGTTCGGCTGCGGTGGCGTTGTCGAGTAAAAACACCGGCAACAAATGCAGGTTGTACAACAGCCGATTTAGCGAACGTGCATTCAGCGATTGTTGTACCAAATCCGACTTCATAAGTTGTACAACATTATCAGCTTGTACAACTTTGTGCTGTCCGTTATTCTCTCGGATTAGGGCAGACGCCTTCCGATCAGCGGCTTGGCCATTCGCCAACAATTCAAGAAGCTTTTTGTAGTCCTCAGAATTCTTGGCAACGATCAGCTCGGAGCAATCCACGCCTTTGGTTAAGTCTCGCAGAAATCTGTTGGTAATCAAAGTGTTAGTTTGCTTGTTTTCCAGCAGCAAACTTAACAAAGTCTTTCTGGCCTGTTCTACTTGAACGGCAAGTGAGTTAGGTTCGGATTCTGGTTTTGAATCCGCATCGCTAAAAATCGGTAGTGCTGCTGAGTTGGACATAATTAATTCACTTGGTGATTAAGTTGTTGGCAATTAAGTTACTAGATTGTAGAATGTTTGTCAAAATAAATTCTATACAAAACATAAACAATGTACTCAATTAAAGCGATTACCTCCTTAACCGGATTGACAGCTGAAACCCTAAGAGCCTGGGAACGTCGCTATTCGTGCATCATGCCGGAGCGAAACAGCACAGGACGGCGTTTCTATTCGCAACAGGATCTGGAAAAACTGACGCTTTTAGTCAGTTTGACCCACAACGGCCATTCTATTGGTAAGCTGGCCAGCCTGGATAATCAGCAACTGCGAGACTTTCAGGAGCAGGTTACCACTCAGCCCAGCAATGAACCTTCGCCTTTGCTGACGCAGATTGTCGATTCGCTGAAACAATATCGGATCGAGCGCTGCGAACAGTTGCTAAAGAAGGCGTTGATTGCAGCCGAACCGTTGGACTACGCCAGAGACATTTTGTTGCCTGCTTTGCAAACAGTTGGTCAACTTTGGCATGACGGCAAGCTGAATATCGCCCAGGAACACATGTTCTCAGGCTGCATCAAGCGGATTATTTTGAGTATGGTGAATAATTTGCATCACCATTCCAAAAATAATCCGGCCATGCTATTCGCCACACCAAGTGGCGACCCGCACGAGTTTGGCATTTTGGTGAGTTGCTTGATTGCGGCCAATCAGGGATTCAACTGCTATTACCTGGGCGCAGACCTGCCGGGCAAAGATATTATTGAGGCTTGCCAGCATTTAAAGCCGAATGTGATTGTCGTGGGATTGGTAAAAACGCCGCCGGGACTGGATACCATCATAGAATTGCAACAGATTATCGATGCAGCGGCGACTAGTCAGACGCAGATATGGTTGGGCGGCAGCGGTGCGCATTATTGCTACTCTGACTTAGCGACCGACGAATCAAATTGCATATTGATCAACGACATTGATCATTTCAATGCCAAAGCCCAGCAACATCAGGTAAACCACTGAGGGCGTGTTTCGGTTTTAAATGTTGAAAAGGCCACCGCTGCCAATTAGTGGCAGAAGCACCTTGTTAAAGCTGTGTCTGCAATTTGTTTACTGCAACTTTTGCCCTGTATAGTTGATCCTATCAGCGATACATTTCGGCGATCATTCAAGCCTGTTAATTGCCGAAGACAATGGCGGTGTTAATCAGTAACAGCGCAAAATTCTTATCAAGCGTATAGGTGACTCTCATGAACGAAGACACTTTTAATATAGAAATCAGAACATTTCTCAAAACCGTGGGTATTACTTCACAACGCGAAATTGAACATGCTGTGGCCAAGGCTTTGGCAGAGGGCGTACTCAGCGGCTCTGAAACCCTGGCAGTAAAAATGACCTTGGAGTTGTCAGCGGTGGGTGTTAATCACTGTATAGAAGGAACGATTGCATTGGAATAGGTGCTTGATTTAACTACCCATAGTCAATAGCATGATTGTTTGCGCTGCTATTGGCTTTAATTCTGCGGCGTACTAATCTATATCTATAGACGCTGTTCTTAAAAAGTCTTTGCAAATTTACGATTAGTCTTGGGCAAATGAACCGCATACTAGCAACCTTTAAGGAAGGCCTATGATCCTGTTTATCAGAAATATCCCGTCTACCAGTCTAATCAGCGAATTGCACGACTTTGTAGAATCGGCGTTGAAAAAACCTTTTTTCTTCCGTTCCGGTCGGGTATTGAAATGTGAAATTTTGGTGATTCAGGACAAGCGCACCAAAGCCTATGAGTTTCATGGTTTGGTACATGTAAATTCGGATAAAGCCGGACGTCGGGCCATTCGACAATTGACAGGCAAACGCTTTAAAAATAAGTTTGTGGTAGTGAGAGAGTACGCCGTTCGCAGTTGGCATAACGACCGGCGCTTAAAATACGGCCCGGCGTCGGAAAAAAACGCAAATAAACGCCTCTCGGAACGCAGGCGTGGCGAGGGCATGGAATTTATCAATGACATGTCCAAAATTTTTAGTTCGTCTGAAGATTTTGCCCGCAAGCTTATCTAAGCACCAACCAGACCAAATTCTGTCGACATTTGCGCAGTATCTTACTGCCCCCAATTAGCTTTAAGCCGCAATATTTCAGGGATGATTTGCATAAACAAAGCGAGCAGACGCGGATCGAAATGGCTGCCGGACATGGCTTGCAGGGTTTTTAAGGTATCGTCCAGCGACCAGGGTTCTTTGTAAGGACGCTTGCTGGACAGAGCATCAAACACATCGGCAATCGCCACAATTCGCGCCGCCTCCGGGATGTTTTCACCGACTAAACCCAGCGGGTAACCGCTGCCGTCCCATTTTTCGTGATGAAATCTTGCAATTTCGGCGGCCATCTTAAATACCGGATTATCGGTTTTACTCAAAATGTCGTAGCCGATTTGCGAATGCGACTTCATGATCGGCCATTCTTCGGCGTTAAGCGCCCGCGCCGCCTTCAAAATGCCGTGTGGAATACCTATCTTGCCGGTGTCGTGAGTGGGGGCGGCCAGTTCCATCATGGTTACTTGCGAAGCTGTCCAGCCAGCGGCCCGGGCCAGCGCTGCCGAATACGCGGCCATCCGCCAGATATGATCGCCGGTGTAGGGATCGTTATAGTGACCGGCATCGCCGAGCATTTCTATGGCTGCTCTTGCCAGATTATCCAGTTCCTCGACCCGCACCAGGGATAAATGGGTTTGCACCCGGCGCAGCACGATAGGCCCGGATACCGGTTTTTGAATGTAATCAACCGCGCCGGCGTCAAAGCCACGGGCTTCATTTTCCATTTCGCCCATCGCGGTCACAAAAATCACCGGGATTTTGGCGGTTAACGGATCGGCTTTTAACTGCGCGCAGACTTGATAACCGTCCATGCCCGGCATCATGATGTCCAACAAAATAATATCGGGTAGATGCTCTCTGGCGGCTGCCAGGGCTTTTTCACCGTTGATGGCAAAGATCAACTGAAAATGATCCTTGAGAATTTGCTGTAATACCTTCAGATTGTTGGGCTCGTCGTCTACCAACAGGACTTTATAGCTATCTTTCATGCGCCATCTCCCTGGTGTGTGATGGCCAATTTGGCCAACAAACGGTTTACCTCGGTTTTCGCACCATCGAAATCAAAACTGTCCACTTCAAAGCGGATGGCCTTCAATTCGGTTTCACCTAAAAATGCCGCCAGTTTTTGCAGGATGGGTTCGACGTGATCCGGATTTAAAGCATCCAGCGCGATGATTAATTCTTGCAATAAGTTATCAACCTGTTTGGCGTCAAAGGCTGCTGAAGACGCCGGGATTGGTTTATCGGGCAGACGTAAACCTTGAATCGCGCTGGCGGCATTGTGCAGGGCGGCATCAAGGTGCTGGATGTTTTCAGTGATGTTTAGTAATTCGCCGCTTTTAAATTGCGCGTCTATATCAGTGGCTAGCGCCGCAATCTTAAACAATGCCAGATTGCCCGCCACACCTTTCAAGGCATGAGCGATGCGGCGCACCGCTTCTGTATTGTCTTGGTTGGGCTGTAAATTGCGCAGCATTTTGGCAGCATCCATACGGTGTTGTTCGGCAAAACTAAGTAGGGCATCGGCGTAAATCAGCGGATCAAGCCAGGTTGACAAGCCTTTTTCGTGGTCAGCCACGCCGGTAAGCGGGCTAAAGTCAATCACTGATTGGGCGGGGGTCGGCAGGGCGATGCTGGTGTTGGCTACGCCGCCACCCGTGGGCACCAGTGTTTCCATTTGCGATAATAATTCGTCAACATCGATAGGCTTACCCACAATCGCATCCATGCCTGCATCCAGGGATTCTCGGCGTTCATGGCTTAAAACGCTGGCGGTTAAGGCCAAAATGGGGATGTGACCACCGCTGGCTTTTTCCAGCTCGCGAATCTTGCGGGTGGCATCGTTACCGTCCAACACCGGCATTTGCAAGTCCATCAAGATCAAGTCGTAAGCATCGCTACGGAAAGCATCGACAGCTTCCTGACCATTCTTCACCCAACTGATTTGATGGCCTTGTTGTTCCAGGCGCAGGCGAGCCAGGTTGGCGTTGGCTTCAATGTCCTCGGCCAGTAACACCTTGAAGCGGCGTGGCGAGAAATACGCCATGCTGCGGATGCTACCCACTTCGTATAAACAATTTTCTGCGCTGGCAGATTCCGGCATATGCGCGGTGAAATGAAACACGGAGCCCACGCCGATTTGGCTTTCCACCCAGATGCGACCACCCATTAACTCCACGATTTGCTTACTTATCGTCGTGCCTAAACCGGTGCCACCAAAGCGGCGACTGGTAGTGGCGTCGGCTTGGGAAAAGGATTCGAAGATGCGGCCGACTTGTTCAGGCGTCATGCCGATACCGGTATCGCTGATGGCAAAATGCAGCATTTCAATGCCTTCTGCGCGGTTGATAGTCACGGAAATGTTGCCTGTATCGGTAAATTTCACCGAGTTTCCGACCAGATTTAAAATCACTTGTCGCAAGCGATTTGGGTCGCCGACAAAATGATGCGGTAGGCCGGCTTCGATAGCCAAATCAATGTGCAAGCCTTTTTCGGCAGCGCGCAAACCCATGATTTGCAATGCCTCCTGTACCGCAAACGGCAGATTGAAACACACGGATTCCAGTTCGACTTTGCCGGCTTCTATTTTAGAAAAATCCAGAATATCGTTAATCACCCCCAGCAAATGGCGGCCAGAGCTGAGGATGGTTTTGATATGACCACGGGTATCGCCTGACAGATGTTGATCTTGCAAAGCCACCTCGGCAAAGCCGATCACGGTGTTCATGGGGGTGCGGATTTCGTGACTCATATTAGCCAGAAAGTTGGCTTTGGCTTTGACGGCGGCTTCCGCTACTTCCTTAGCCAATCTCAGTTCCTGTTGCGCCTGTTTTTGTAAGCTGATGTCGGCAATAAAACCCACAAACATATGTCGGCCCTCCGAGATGATGCCGTGACCGACTGCCAAACTGGCGGGGAAGCGACTGCCATCCTTGCGTTGGGCGACCACTTCGCGCTCGATACCCAGAATTTTGGCTTGATTAGTCGCCAAAAAATGCCTGATGTAGCCGTCATGCGCCGAGGCATCGGGTTCCGGCATTAATAGGGATACATTTTTACCGACGATCTCGTCGCTGCTCCAGCCGAACAGCTTTTCCGCTGCCGGATTAAACATCCGAATCAAGCCGTTGCTATCGATGGAAATCACGCCGTTGACCGCTGTTTGCACGATGGCTTTTACTTCGGTAGTAGCCATTGCCACCAGATCTTCCAGATGTTCGCGATATTCCAATAACTCGGCTTCGGCAGCCTTGCGTTCAGTAATGTCGGTGATCGAGCCAACCATCCGTACCGGATGGCCATCGGCATCGCGGATAGCTTCGCCGCGATCCAGCACCCAGCGGTAGCTGCCGTCCTTGTGGCGCAAACGCAGTTCGGTGGTATAGCGTTCGCGGTTTTCCAAGTGTTTACGAAACACCTCGCTGGCTTGGTGTTTGTCATCCGGGTGAATCAGTTCAAAGAAAATTGATTCCACGTTAGGCAACTCACCAGCGGCGTAACCCAATATTTTGTTCCAGCGGGGTGACAGATAGTAATCATGTGTCAGGATATTCCAGTCCCAGATGCCGTCATTGACGGCGCGTTCAGCCAGCATGTAGCGCTCTTCGCTGGTGCGCAATGCCTGCGTACGGTCAGCCACTTTGGCTTCCAGATTATGTTGCGCATCGGCTAGCGCGTCAGTCATATGGTTAAAGGAACTGGCCAGTTCGGCGATTTCGTCGTGGCCGATTACCTCCGCACGTACAGTAAGATCACCGTCGCGGATGCGTCGCGCGGTGCAGGTGAGACGGGCAATCGGCCCAACGATGCGCTTGGCCAAGGCGTTGGCGGTGAGCGCAGTCAGGGCGATAAACCCCAACACGATAAACAGCATTTGTTTTTCCAGGGCCGCGATGCTGGCCAGGGCTTCGGCTTGTTCGATATGCGCCATGATACAACCGCCGCCAATTTCCGGGACGTAGCGAAAACCGTGAATAATCGCTTGTCCGCGATAATCGCTATCCATGACTTCGGCGTTTTGCTGGTTTAAACAACTTTGCATCGGCTTGGCTGAGATCGGATGGCTGGTGCCTTGGCTGCTTGCATAGCGAGCTGATGTGACAAAGAAGCCTTCACTATCGGCCAGAAACGCTTCGCCGGATTTACCCAGATCAGGGTGGGTGCCAAACATGCTTTGAATCAGGTTGACCGGATATGTCACCAGCAATTGCCAGGGCAGATTGTCATCGTGGGCTACCACATAGTAATAGCGTGGCCCACCGCTTACCGCGGCGCTTAAGCCAGCTAATTGTTTGGGTTGAAAGGCTTTAAGCGCTTTGGTGGATACGGCGTTACTACCGACGCTGACTGTCTCACTGTCGGCGCCGGCGTTACGAAAAAATACTGCGCCGCTGGCGCTTTCGGTGAGTAAATAATCGGTTAAAAAGTCTTTGGCGCAATCGCGATTCAAGCTGTTGGCGGTTACGCATTTCATCAATACTTCGGCCAAAAACGCGTGGCTGCGGTTATCGGCGCGTTGCAGCACGATATTGAGTTGTTCGTGACGGCTTTCGGCAACTCGACCGACAACCTTGAAACGATCGGCGCGGATATTGTCGATGGCAAATTGATAAGCCATCCAGCCGACCAGTAAAGTGGGTAGCAGGATCAACAGTAACAGCAGAACAATCAGGCGTTTTTGCAGCATGTTGGCCTCACGGTTGGCAAGCGGATTTGCCAGTGTTGGGTGATCGGTTTTGGCAATGCGGGTCTACCTTACGCCAATCGACACCTCGGTGCAGTTAAGATTCCCTGCTGCTTGTAATTGTCAAATTTAAGGCTGGGTGGATCGGGAGGGCAAATCCAAAAATTGGCGCTTGGTGAGAGTGTCTAGTGTTTGATAAAGAGGACATTTCAGAAAACAGTAGCCTGGATTCAGTGTAACGGAATCCAGGGGGTACGCAGACGTGGCTTATTAATCTGCATAGTTTTTTTGAAGTTATACATGCTGGTGTCGTGACCTGGATTCCGCGTTGCTTCATCCCGGCTACATTTCTAGATTCCTATACGCAACGCCCGAAAAAAACTGCATTCCGGCACGCCGCCATTGTTTTCAAAAAAGATAAAGCAATCGTTAAACCATGTGGCGTAGCGGTCGGCGTGTTCGGCGGTGCCGATCGGATACTGGCGCATTTTCCAACGGTTGCGGCTGGAGTCGTTAAGATAAATGCCACCGGCGTTGTAAGCACAGGCCACTTTCGGCGGGTCGTATTGAGTTTGTTGCCATTGGCCGGCAATATAGGCGGTGCCGGCCTGGATGGAGTTGCTGGGATTTAATAGCCAGGCTTGGTCGATATCGTCTTTGTTTAACGCAGCGCGGGCCGTGGAAATTAAGGTTTGCATCAAGCCCGGCGAAATTCTATGGGGCGTGCGTACTTCGTCGATAAAGCCAGGTTCTTTGCGCAGCGCATTGGGGTTGCCGGACGACTCGGTGCAAATAGTGGCAATGATTAGTTCGACCGGCACATTTAGCTGATTCGACCAATGGGTCAACGCGCTGCCGAATTGGCTCCACACTTTTGCTATGGTTTTGGGTTCGCCGCCACTGCCTCGTGGCGTGGTTTCATTGTCTATCAATATACCTTGCGGGGTAAGGCACCAGGAAACGCCGTTTTTGAAGGCGTGTTTGGACTTAAGCTGGTTGAGCAAGCTTGGGCTTAATCTATCGTTAGTGCCGTCGTTGGCGGCTTGTCGCAAAGGGCTGGCTGGGTTGTCGTCTGCGAACAAACTGGCCCAGGTTTTTGGGCCGACAACGCCGTCGCTGCTTAGACCGTGGCTACTTTGAAACGCTGCTACCGCAGCTGAGGTTTTGGCGCCGAATAAGCCGTCGGGTTGGCCGATGCTGTTCATTTGCAAAGCCTTTAAGCGTAACTGCACTTCCAGCACGTCGCGGCCACGCAGCATGGGGAGTTGAAATTTAAGCGGGCGACTGAATGCCATGACCGACTCCTGGGTTTGCTAAATGCTTAGTGGCAACCGGGAAGCGAGGCTTTGATCCCGGTAATATCGTTCAATAAATGCCGATGTTGTTCCACGTATCGACTTTGTTCCGCCTGTCGGCTGGCAACGGTTTCGTCGTGCAACAGTTGCCTCAAGGCCGGGCAGTAATCTGCAGCGTTGAGTTTAAAACGTATCGCAGCCAGTTCGGCGTTGTGCAGGAAGAAGGTCGCGGCGGCTTGTAACTGGCCGGGTGCCTTTAGAAAAGCTTGCGCGCAGCTTAGTAGTTTTTGATTGTAAGTGGTCGCGTCGGCAGTATTGGTTTGCTCGCTACGCAGCATGCGCAACGATTCGCACCAGTTTTCGTAGTACTGCGCACGATCACCGACTATGGGCTCGGCGATGCTCCAGTCGCTGGTGAGGCGAATACCTTGTTCCAAATGCTCGGCAGCACATAGATAGTTTTTAGCCGATTCTGTGTTTTGTTTGGC
>CAIOHN010000300.1 GCA_903858105.1 uncultured Pseudomonadota bacterium
CCGAAGCAATAACAATACAAAAGGCGCTGGGGCGCGTATTAGCTGTAACCGTTAATTCACCGATCAATATTCCTTTTGATCGAAATGCAGCGATGGACGGTTACGCTTTTAATAGTCGCGAACTTCAACCGGGGCAAGGGGTTACCCTAACCTTAGCAGGAACTTCCTGGGCAGGTCGCCCCCATCAAGGACAACTTAATCCCGGTCAATGCATCAGAATTTTTACCGGCGCAGTAGTGCCCGACGCTGCCGATTGCGTCATTGCGCAGGAGCAGGTCATAGTCAACACTGACAGCGTCTCCTTTCCAGAAGACTGCCCGCCCCATAAAAACATTAGAGCCGCCGGTAGTGACGTTAAATGCCAAGACATATTGATAACCGCCCCTAAAAAACTGAACGCTTGCGACCTTAGCCTGCTGGCCGCCGCAGGCGTGAATAAAATCAAGGTAAGGCGCAAACTAAAAATTGGCTTTTTTTCAACTGGCGATGAACTAATCCCGCAAGGGCAGTCGCTAACGACGGGCAAAATCTACGACAGCAACCGTTATTTGTTGGCTGGTTTATTAGCGGATGCCAATCATACAATCAGTGACTTAGGCATAGTCGGCGACGATCAAACCTTGCTAGAAAACACCCTAAACGACGCGTCCAAACGCTTCGATGCCATCATTTCCACAGGCGGTGCCTCGGTAGGCGATGCCGATTTTGTCAAACAAAGCTTGGAAAAATGTGGTGCGGTTAATTTTTGGAAATTAGCGATTAAACCCGGCAAACCGCTGGCGTTTGGCAAGATAGCTGATTGCTGGTTTTTTGGCCTGCCTGGCAACCCGGTGGCCGTATTGGTGACGTATGAAAAATTCGTCAAGCCCGGCTTAGCAAGACTTGCCGGAGCCCAGATGACGCAATCGTTGCAACTGCGGGCGCGCTGTGTGGACAAACTAAAAAAAGCAGCCGGCCGCCAGGAATATCAGCGCGGCATCCTTAGCCAATCCGACACGGGTGATTTGGTAGTAAAACTGGCCGGCCAACAAGACTCGCATCAACTCAAGGTTGCCAGCCGGGCGAATTGCTTTATTGTGCTGGATCGCGACAGTAGCGGTGTAGAAGCTGGTGACACAGTGGTTGTAGAGCCGTTTGCAGCGACGCTGTGATCAACAAACTGTGAACCTGGAGCCTGCCTGGCAATCCAGGTTGAAATTTGCTTAAGGTACTTCCTACCAATTCGGAAAAATGCCGTCGCCCTGATCTGGGATCAGTAAATTAAAGCCCGCTATTTACATTTACCCTGCCACCTAGCACTCTCCCTGAGGGACAATGCCGTTAAGTTACGCGGCGAGTTTGCAGTAGGGTCGAATTAATTCGACCTGAAAACACCCATAGTGCGAATCAATTCGCACCTAAAGCTATTAACTTAACGGCATTGCCGAGGGGGATGGGATTTTCAAACACTGGCTTCCGCTAAATTGCCCAAATAGCCGTGTTTTCTGGCCAGATATTCATCGACAAAAGCTTGCATTGGCTCGGCTTCGTATTCACGCAAGCCACTCACCGCCAGTTTTTTAAAGCCGGAACCGACTACTTCTTCGCCGCACTTGATCTGAAAATACAAATAGGCCGTTGCGCGCTTGCCGTTGACTTCCATTTTGGGTTCCAGCATTTCCAGGCGCGGTTCGTGGAAATCCATGCGGTTTAAAGTCAGCGTCATGCTTTCGTAAATGACTAATGGCCGGTCGATGTTGAACATCACCTGTTCTTTGGCTAGTAGCGGCACCAGCACATACGGAAAGTTCTGCCCGGAAAACGCTACATAATCGCGAATCAAGGCTTCTATCAAAGCCGCATCTTTAACCACTTCACCGGAGCGTTCGATTTGCAAATAGGTTTTGCCCTGATTGTCGGTAACGTCGATGCGTTGCTCGTCGCTGTCCGGGAAATTTAACAATACCCCATGCCCGACCATCCCGGAAAAGATAAAGTGCATGTTTTTGCTGAGACCGTATTTGTCCAGCACCAAAGAAAACAATAAGTCACCCGGCACACAAAAACGCTTGGCATCTTCGTCATGCAAGGGATTAAAATCGTGGGCCACTTCCTTGGCAAACATGCTGGCTTGCGCTGCACTGATCGCGACGTTGCCATCCTGAACGTCGTAATATTCGGTTAAAAACATAGAGTAATAATATTGATTAATAGCGAGGAACGGATGGATCACAGATTGAAGACCAGGCATCAATGCCGCCTTTCAAATTGAATAGCTTTTGGTAGCCCGAATGCTGTAAAAAATGGCAGGCTTGCTGGCTGCGCATGCCGTGATGACAGATAACGACAACATCCTTATCAAGCGGCACTTCGTCGAAACGCGCCGGTAATTGTTGTAACGGAATTAAAACGCTACCGGCAATTTGCGCATAAGCAAATTCATGCGGTTCTCTGACATCCAGCAAAAACACCGCCGGATCATCTTGTAGACGTTGTTGCAGTTGTTGAGCGGTATATTGGCTTATCGGCATATGAATCTTTCCAGTCTTTTTAGCGCGGCGGCCATTCTATCGATTGAGGCCGTATATGCAAACCTAATATGTTGATTGGCCCGAAACTGACCAAAATCCTTGCCTGGCGTTACAGCCACCCCTTCTTGCTCTAGCAGTTGTTTGGCAAACTCGAAACTATCGTCGGTAAAAGCACTGCAATCGGCGTAAATATAAAACGCACCTTGCGGTTTGCAGGCAATTTTAAAGCCCAAGCGCAACAGATTTTCGTAGAGAAAATCCCGACGCTTGGCAAACTCGTCCCGCCGCCGGTTTAATTCTGCCATATTCTCCAGGCTAAACGACGCCAGTGCCGCATATTGGGAATGGGTAGGCGTTGAAATGAAGATGTTTTGCGCCAGTTTTTCCACCGCGTCGATAAAATCGTCCGGCACGATCAACCAGCCGATGCGCCAGCCGGTCATGCCAAAAAACTTGGAAAAGCTATTAATCACAAATACATCATCACTGAATTGCAAGGCGCTGCTGACGGATTCTTCATAAACCAGGCCGTGATAAATCTCGTCAGAATAAAAACAACCGCCTAGCTCAAGTGTCTGCGCAATCGCGGCGCCGAACGCTTGACTGCCGATAATAGTGCCGGTAGGGTTTGAAGGCGAGGCGATTAACACCCCCTTGGTGCTGGGCTGCCAGTTTTGCCGTATCAGCTCGGCATTGAGCTGGTACGCCGTTTCCGCACCCACATCAACAAACCGGGTTTTGCCATCAAACAAGCGTACAAAATTGTCGTTACACGGATAGCACGGGTCGGCCATCAGGATTTGTTCGCCCGGATTTAAACTAATGCCAAACGCCAGCAAAAACGCCCCGGAAGCGCCCGGCGTGATAAACACCCGTTTTGGGTCAAGCTTAACCTGGTACTGCTGCTGGTAATAATCGGCAATGCTTTGCCGCAATTCCGGTAATCCGGCGGCCGCGGTGTATTTTACTTCGCCACCCTGCATAAAGGCCTCGCCCGCCGCCAAAATAGCTGGCGGTGTGCCAAAATCCGGCTCACCAATTTCCATGTGAATAATGTCGCGACCTTGTTGCTCAAGTTGCTTGGCGCGCTGTAATAATTCCATCACATAAAACGAGCTGATGCCGCGCATACGCTCGGCGACGTGTGGTTTCATATCCCAATTCCGTTAGTCTGAAGCGGCGGCATGATAACAAACTTCTTGCTTGCCCCCTGCTATTCTGTTAAAAAGCGACGGTTTTTTTACAGACCGTTAGGAGTCACTGGATGAGCAATTCTAACCCTGCTGCATCGGAATTTACTTTTAAGCCTTATGAGGAAAAAGAAGGCGAAGAGTACATGAATGATGCGCAGTTGAGCCATTTTTCCGCCATTCTAAACAAATGGAAATCTGAATTAATGATCGAAGTGGACCGAACCGTCCACCACATGCAGGACGAAGCGGCCAACTTTCCGGACCCTAATGACAGGGCCACGCAGGAATCCGAATTCAGCCTGGAATTGCGTACCCGTGACCGCGAACGCAAATTGATCAAGAAGATCGATGAATCCTTAAAGGAAATCGAGTCTGGCAACTATGGTTTTTGCGAAACCTGCGGCATCGAGATTGGTATTCGTCGCCTGGAAGCCCGACCCACTGCTACCCTGTGCATCGACTGCAAAACACTCGATGAAATCAGGGAAAAACAATTGGGTTAATTCTGCCCAACGCCCGCTCCTACATCGGCCGGTTCGCGCCCTCGCCAACCGGCCCGCTTCATCTGGGGTCTTTATACACCGCGCTAGCCAGTTTTCTGGATGCCAGGCATCAGCAAGGGCTTTGGCTACTGCGTATCGATGACCTGGATACCCCACGCAACATGCCGGGTGCTGCCGAAAGCATTCTGGATTGCCTACAACGCTTTGGATTGCACTGGGATGGCGAGATTGATTACCAAAGCCAGCACCTGTCAGACTACGCTGAATGCTTAGCCCAATTGCAAACCCGCCAGCAAGTTTATCCTTGCACCTGTAGTCGTGCGCAACTGGCCGATTCCCCCGCTATTTACCCAGGTTTTTGTCGGCAACAGCCACAATCGTTTGCAAAACCCTATGCTCTGCGGGTAATCACAGATGAATCGCAGATTAGTTTTGTGGATGCGTTGCAAGGTAGGTTTAGTCACAATTTGGCATTGGCGCATGGCGATTTCATCGTCAAACGCAAAGATGGCATCATTGCCTACCAGCTGGCGGTAGTAATTGATGATTATCGCCAAGCGATTAACCATGTCGTGCGCGGCTGCGATTTGTTGGAGTCCACCCCTAAACAATTGTATTTACAAAAACTGCTCGGTTATCCATCGCCCAGCTACATGCACTTACCGGTAATTGTGGATCGCGATGGTAATAAACTCAGCAAACAAACCCAAGCAGAAGCCGTGAATGCCACACACGCAGGGCAAACCTTGTTTCTGCTGCTAACCTTACTCAAACAAAATCCGCCGGCCAAGCTGAAATATGCTGAAATTGCTAGTATTCTGGAATGGGGTATCAGCCATTGGCAAGCCGAACGATTAACCAACACCCAAGCCATATATAGTCAATAACGGTCACAGCAGGAGGTTGCCTTATGTCAGATCAAAAAATTTATCCGGTCAATCCTAAGGTCGCTGCCAGCGCCCATATCAACGCAGAGAGTCACGCGCACCTGTATCAACAGTCGATCGACGACCCGGAAGGTTTTTGGTCGGCGCAAGCCAGCCAGTTTCTGGATTGGCAACAACCCTGGCATACGGTACTGCAATACGATTATCCCAAAGGCGAGATTCAATGGTTTCTGGGCGGCAAACTCAATGTAAGCGTCAACTGCCTGGATCGACATCTGGCAACGCGCGGCGACCAGGTTGCGATCATCTGGGAAGGCGACGATCCGACACATGACAGCACCCTGACCTATCGGCAATTGCATCAGCAAGTCTGTCAATTTGCCAATGTGCTAAAAGCCAATGGTGTGCAAAAAGGTGATCGGGTTTGTATCTACCTGCCGATGATCATCGAAGCAGCCGTGGTGATTTTGGCCTGCGCCCGCATCGGTGCGGTGCATTCCATCGTGTTTGGCGGTTTTTCGGCAGATGCGTTGCGGGATAGGATCAATGACGCCGATTGCAAATTATTGATCTGCGCCGACGAAAGTTATCGCGGCGGTAAAATCGTACATTCCAAGTTGAATGCGGACAAGGCTGCCAACCAGTGTCCCAATCTAAGCACCGTGATTGTGATTAAGCACACCGGCCATGATATTCCCTGGACTGAAGGCCGCGACCTTAGCTATCACGACGCCATGCAAGCAGCATCCGCAGACTGCGAACCGGAGATGATGGACGCCGAAGATCCGTTGTTTATCCTCTACACCTCAGGTTCCACGGGCCAACCCAAAGGCGTGCTGCACACCACCGGCGGTTATTTGCTCTACGCGGCGATGACCCACAAATATATTTTTGATTACCAGGAAGGCGATATTTACTGGTGCACCGCCGATATTGGCTGGATCACGGGGCATTCCTATGTACTGTACGGCCCACTGTGCAATGGTGCCACCAGCTTGATGTTTGAAGGGGTGCCGACCTATCCGCACCCGGATCGCTTCTGGCAAGTCATTGCCAAACATAAAGTCAGTATTTTTTACACCGCGCCGACCGCCATACGGGCACTGATGGCGCAAGGTGATCACTTCGTTACCCGCAGTAATCGCAGCTCGTTGCGCATTCTGGGTAGCGTTGGCGAACCGATCAACCCCGAAGCCTGGGAATGGTATTACCAAGTCGTCGGTGATCAACGCTGCCCACTGGTAGACACTTGGTGGCAAACCGAAACCGGCGGGATTTTAATCACGCCACTGCCGGGCGCGACGCCGCTAAAACCCGGCTCGGCAACACTGCCGTTTTTTGGCGTCAAACCGGCCATTCTCGATCAGGACGGCCATGAGCTTGACGGCGCAGCCGAAGGCATTTTGGTACTGACCTATCCTTGGCCCGGTCAGGCTCGCACGGTGTATGGCGATCACGCTCGCTTCGTGGATACCTATTTTGCCAAATTCCCCGGTTATTATTTTGCCGGCGACGGTGCCCGCCGCGACAGTGACGGTTATTACTGGATCACCGGCCGTATCGACGATGTTCTAAACGTCTGCGGTCATCGCCTGGGCACCGCCGAAATCGAAAGCGCGTTGGTTTTGCACGATTTGGTGGCCGAAGCTGCTGTGGTTGGCTTTCCGCATCCGATCAAAGGTCAGGGGATATACGCCTATGTGACCTTAAACGTCGGTATCGAAGGCAACAGCAGCCTAAAAGGCGAATTAAAAGACTTGGTGAGAGAAGAAATCAGCGCCATTGCCCTGCCCGACTTAATTCAATGGGCACCCGGCCTGCCCAAGACCCGTTCCGGCAAAATCATGCGCCGTATCTTGCGTAAAATCGCCGCCAACGAGTTCCACGATTTGGGTGATACATCCACACTAGCCGATCCATCGGTAGTCGAACAATTAATCGCCAACCGTTTGAAATTGCCATAAGGTACTTGCAACTATTTCTAAAACCCCTTCTCCTTTATGCCCTCAAGGGTACTCAGGGAGAAGACTGGGATGAGTCGATAAAAATCAGTAACTTACATTCTTTACCCTCGCCCGCTCCTGCAAAACATAGGTTATCTCAAGGTGAAAGTACGCTTAATTTTGGCCTACATCGGCGTAGTGCTGGTCTGGACTACCACGCCACTGGCCATCAAGTGGAGCAGCGTCGGCGTCAGTTATGTCTTTGGGGTAACCGCACGGATGTCAATCGGCCTGCTCTGCCTGCTATTGCTGGCCTTGCTAAGACGCCAAGGTTTGCCTTGGCATCGCTTGGCTTTGCTCAGCTATCTGGCTGCCGCCGTTCAACTGTATGCCAGCATGTTGATCACTTACTGGTCTGCCCAGTTTGTGCCGTCTGGCTGGATTTCGGTGATATTCGGCTTAAGCCCGTTCATGACAGCCTTCATGGCTGCCGCGTATCTAAAGGAACGTAGCTTGGGTTGGGGCAAATTATGTGCGTATAGCCTGGGCGTCGGCGGTTTAATCGTCATGTTCAGTTCTGCGCTTGACTTACATGAACTGGCTTTACAAGGCGTGATAGGCGTACTGGCCGCCACCTTTATACATGCCGCCAGTGCGGTGTGGGTCAAGCAAATTCAGGCAAAACTACCGGCCTTGCAACTGATCACCGGCGGTTTGCTACTCGCAGTGCCTTTGTATTTATTGACTTGGTATTGGCTGGACAGCGGCGTGTTACCGCAGCAAATCCAACCGCAAACCCTGTATTCGATCCTTTATTTAGGCGGAGTAGCAACCACCCTGGGCTTTGGCTTGTATTATTTTGTATTAAACAATATGCAAGCCACCAATGTGGCGATGATGAATCTGATGACTCCGGTGATGTCTTTGCTGCTGGGATATACGGTTAATCAAGAACCGTTGGGGATAAAAACCATCACAGGCACTGGCTTGATTATGTGTGCGCTGTTGATTTACGAGATAGTTAACCGCAGTCAGCAGCGTAATGACACTAAACTTAGCGCCATTACGCCATCCAAGGTTTAAATCCGGCTAACGCGTTGTTTCAGATAGCTGGCAAACTCGTTATTGATTTCTTGATGCAGCAAGCCGTATTCGACGTTCGCCAATAAGAAACCGAATTTGGAGCCGCAGTCGTAACGATTGCCTTCAAACTCGTAAGACAGGACTTGCTCATCTTTCATTAAAGCCGCAATGGCATCAGTCAGCTGGATTTCGCCGCCAGCGCCACGGCCAGTATTTTCGATTTTTTCAAAAATGGCCGGCGTCAGGATGTAACGGCCCACTACTGCGATGTTGGAAGGTGCCACTTCTGGCTTGGGCTTTTCGACGATAGACGCCAGTTTTCCCACTTTTGGCGCAGTTTCGGTATGTTCCACGATACCGTATTTATGGGTTTCTTTGGGATCGACGCGCTCTACACCCAAGATGCTGCTTTGTTCTTTGTTAAACAATTCGACCATTTGTTTCATGCAACCGCGACTGCCGTCTTCGATCAGATCGTCCGGCAAAATGACCGCAAACGGTTCGTTGCCGACTACCGCTTTGGCGCAGTGCACGGCGTGGCCCAATCCCAAGGCTTCAGCTTGACGCACAAAAACACAAGACACATGTGGCGGCAACAGCTCGCGCAGTATTTTCAGCAGCTCGGTTTTACCGCTTTTTTCCAGTTCTTTTTCCAGTTCGTAAGATTTATCGAAATGATCCGGAATCGAGTTTTTGTTCCGGCCGGTAACGAAAATCATGGTGTCGATGCCAGCAGCAATCGCTTCTTCTACCGCATATTGAATCAGCGGTTTGTCGACGATAGGCAACATTTCCTTGGCAACAGCCTTGGTAGCTGGCAACGAACGGGTTCCCAGGCCAGCAACCGGAAAAACAGCTTTGGTGATTTTTTGACTCATAATGACTCTTTATATTAGGTTTTATTTTGACGAATAAATAATGTGTGCCTAACCTTATGGCACTCTTACGTGAATTAACAACAGAAGCAATTCTATTTTAGGCGATAATACGCCATTATTTACACCTCTCTGCACGAGATATAGCAATGACAAGACTGTTTTTCCTGCTTTTAGCAGCATTGATCCCGGTAAAGTCTGCTGTTTGCCAGGATTTGCTGCAAACCTATCAACTAGCGAAAGCAAACGATCCTGATTTTAGAAGCTCGGATATCAATAAACTTGCCGTCGCGGAAATAAAATCACAGAGTATTGCGCAAATGTTGCCCAACCTGTCCTTTAACGCCAGCAGTAGTCGGAATCGCCTGGAAAGCAGCAGCTTTTTAGGCACCACCCTGCAACATTATTGGGACCATAAACTGGGATTCAACTTGAAGCAGCCGGTGTTTCATTGGGATCACTGGGTACAACTGGATCAAGCCGACAATAAAATTGCCCAAGCCGAAGCCCAATTTCAAGCCAAACAACAAAACCTGATGCGCCGAACCGCAGAAGCGTATTTCAACATTCTGGCGGCACAGGATAACCTGACATTTAGTGTTGCCGAAAAAAAATCCATAGAAAAACAGCTAGAACAAGCCAAACAGCGTTTTGACGTGGGCATCATCGCCATCACCGATGTCTACGAAGCGCAAGCCGGCTACGACAGAGCCGTCGCCAGCGAGATCGAGGCGCAAAATACTTTGGATAACAGCAAAGAAGCCCTGCGGGAAATTATCGGCGAAAACAATGCCGATCTTAACAGCCTGCAACCGCAAATTCCGCTCAGTCCACCGGCACCTGAAGATCTTGCCTCTTGGGCAAACTCAGCCGAAAACAATAACTTTTCTATTGTGGCTCAGATCAATCAAGCTGAATTTATCCGCAAAAACGTCGAGTTGCAGCAATCCAAACATTTACCCACCCTGGATATAGTCGCGCAGTACGGCGATCAGGACACCGGTAACCGCTACGGCTTGCGCGGCGATAATGAAAGCGTGGCCTTGCAACTTAACATACCGTTGTACGAAGGCGGCGGTACTTCATCGCGCGCGCGTCAAGCCGAGCATGAATATCAAGCCGCAAAAGAAGATTTAATCAAAGTAAAGCGTAATATCAACCGTGGGGTTAAAGATTCGTTTCGCGGCGTAGTCTCCAGCATCAGTCGGGTCAAAGCCCTGGAAGCGACCGCCAAATCTGCTGAAATGGCCGTGGAAGCCGCTGAAGCCGGCTTTGAAGTGGGTACGCGCACTATGGTCGATGTACTAACCGAACAGCGCAATCTGTATAGAGCCAAAAGTGATTACGCCAGAAGCCGTTACGATTATCTGATCAATGGCATCAAACTCAAAGAAGCCGGCGGCAGCTTGGCCGAGCAGGATTTGGAGCAAATTAATCAGTATTTGCAAGGCACTCTTAGCAGCAATTAAACCGTAATCGTTTCGTCGGAAGGATTGTTATGCCAACGCAAACCACTGCAAATTCAATGACAACCTGGCTAACCAGCGCCGACCAGAGCCGCTTATTCGAGCGGCAAACCGACACGCTGCGCTTTACCGATCAACATAACGATTTGCCGCTGCTAACGGTAAATGCCGATAAAGCCTATCAGGCAATCGAAGGCTTTGGTTTCTCGCTGACCGGCGGCAGCGCCATGTTGATCGCTGGCTTGGCCGACGAGGCAAGACAAGCGTTACTACAAGAATTGTTTTTAGCAGATGGCGAAGGCATTGGCATTAGTGTCTTAAGGCTGAGTATCGGTGCCTCGGATTTAAGCGAGTACTGCTTTTCGTATGACGACAGACCGGTCGGGCAATCAGACCAGAACCTCAGCCATTTCAATATTGACGCTGGCGATCAGGCTGTCATCCCGCTGTTACAGGACATTCTGGCCATCAGCCCGGATATAAAAATAATCGCCACCGCCTGGTCGGCACCGCCCTGGATGAAAACCAATCACAGCTTCGTTGGCGGCGAATTGCGTACCGATTGCTATGCCGTTTATGCCGCTTACCTGGTCAAATACCTGGAAACGATGCGGGAACGCGGCATTAGCGTGCATGCCATCACCCCGCAAAACGAGCCCTTAAATCACAAAAACGAGCCCAGCATGGTGATGCAGGCGACGGCGCAAGCCGAGTTTATTAAACACTATCTGGGGCCGGCGCTGCAGGTTGCGGGATTAAGCGATGTCGAAATTTTCTGCTGGGATCATAACTGCGATGTAAAAGAGTATCCATTAACCGTTTTCGCCGATCCTGAAGCCCGTGCTTATCTCAGCGGATCGGCATGGCATTTATATGGCGGCGATATTTCGGTGCTTTCCGAAGTGCATCAGGCTTATCCTGCGATGAAATTGTATTTTACCGAGCAGTGGGTTGGATCGGATGGTCAGTTTGGCGGCGATTTGCTCTGGCATGTCAAAAATGTGCTGATTGGTTCCTTGCGTAACTGGAGCCGTATGGTGCTGGAGTGGAATCTGGCTTCTGATCCTCACTGCGGCCCGCACACGCCGGGCGGCGAAGCCCGCTGCGTCGGTGCTTTGACGGTGAGTGAGGATGTGGTGCGCAACGTCGCTTACTATGTCATCGCCCATGCGGCAAAGTTGATTCGTCCCGGTTCGGTAAGGATTTTTTCTGACGATCTCAGCAACTTGCCTAACGTAGCTTTGTTGACGCCGACTGACGAAATCGTGTTAATCGTACTGAATGACCGCGCTGACCCTCAAAGCTTTAATATCCAATGCAGGGATAAAACGGCTATTGTTACTCTGCCCGCGGCTACTGTGGCCACTTATGTTTGGCAGTTAGCCTAATCAACGATTATAAGCCCGCTCTCCTGCAAGAATAGGGTAATACGTATTACTTGTTTATCTAACAGATCCAAGCCCTGTGGTTCTTCCATCTCGGCCTTGGCGGCAGCTTTAAATTGTCAGCCAAGCAAAACATCCACCCTGCGAAATTCACCTCGGCGCAGGGCTTCCGCTGTTTGGCCTTCAAGACACGCGGCGTCTACTGTCTGCCTACTGCCATCCCTGCCATACAGATCAAAACCACGCGGTCTGACAGCGCTATCGCCATAGGTATTCTGCTGGTTAGGATTTAGATAAACCAGCAAACTGTTCCCCAATAATGCGCAGGCAGCGCTATCGGCAGGCAAGTTTTCAGTGCAACCAAAAGGCTTTATCGATTGTGCTTCGGAGGTAAAAAACGCCTTGGACAGCACAGGCGCTGGTTTAAACCGCAACCCGCCATCCTCAAGCACAAACGGACTGGCACCTAAGAAAACATAAGTCCAAAGCTGCAAAAACTCTACCGTAGCACCAGACAACCGGGCGACGCAGCCCCGGCCATGCTGTCTAGGGTCAATCGCAAAGCCGCTGCTGACCAGGAAGCTGGAATTTTCGACTGGATTACGCCCATATTCGACCGGATCGCGAAACGCTACCAACAACTTTTCAATTTGTCCGTAAAACTCGTCTACCATGCCGGCTTTCAGCATTTCCAAAACAAATTTGTAATGCATGTGCAAAAAGATGGAACCGTTTTCCAGCCAACCGTAGTTAAATACCCCAATCCGCCCCAGATCCAAAGCGTTGTCGCCCAATGGCTCATTCACCCGATACATACCCAGTTTTTGATCGAATAGTGCCGAGTTTTGCACAGCTTGGTACAAATCTCTGGCTTCGGCGGGATTGGCGATACGTAAGGCATGTACAAAACCTTCCAGAAACATCGGAATCCGCTTTTGCACAAACCGCGCCACTTCAACCCCCTCCGCAGCATCCTGATACTGCTCGGCATCATAGGCAAAATAAGTGCTAATGCCTTGCGGCGTGCGCGCTTTAGCGATGGCGGCATCCAGATAATTTGACACCCCTGCCAAGAAATTTGTAACCGCCTCATAGGTAACCGTATATTCTGCGCCGCCAAAACCCATGAATACCTGTGCGCGATAGGCTTCCTTTTGCGCACCACTTTCCCGCCAAAACAAATCCGCAGTTAAATCCGGGCGTTTTAACAATGCAGCCAAACTGGCGATAAAATCCGCCAATTCCACTGGCACGGCACACGCGCCCTCAAGATTGCCCAGCGCTTTCCAGGTAAAGTCCACCAGGCGTTTAAGTTCGATAGTTTCATTAACCGACGAACCCAAAATCCCCGGCAAGCCGTTCAAGGCATCGCACCAACCGGGCCGATCAGCTTCCATTTCTATACCAACTCCGAACGGGTCCAGTGACGACAGCTTATTAACGACCAGGGCAAGAATTTTGCCCAGTAGGGTCGTGTAAACGATCTCGCCTTCACCGGCCTGCCCGCGAACTTGGTAAGGTCGCCGAGTACGGGAATCGATTAAGGCCTTTTTTTCTGGACGAAATTGCACCGCGCCGAATTGTCTTAAGCCGTTTTCGGTACGCACATATTTCTGCGCCCGCGGCACCACGAAATGGGTGGGATCAAAAAAGCTGTAGCGCTTATCTGGAAACAATCCGGCCAAACGATCCGGGAATATCGCCGCATAGCTGATCAGCAAATCGACTAAATACGTCCAGTGATCTGACCAATAGCCGCGATCAAATTCGGCATCTTCCACTTCCTGAGTGTGCGCCAAAATTTCGGCGATAAGGCTTTCCGCTTCCAGCAACTGACTCAATTCCGCGTATTTAAATTCCCGCTTTAATAGTGCTTCCAGCGCCGGAAACCGGGCAAAATAATGGGCAAATAGTTGCGGCTCAGCCACCACAAACCTTGAATTGCGCAAGGCACAAGGATTGTAGCCATCGGGCTGAATCAGATTGAAAAAGTAGTGGATGTTTTTGGCATCCAGCGTAGGATCGAAAAACAAATCCATCCTGCGGTTTTGCAGCACATCGCGAAAATCGCCGTTACCCTCGGAAAACGGTGTGTCCTGCACTAAAAAATCGTTGTAATCGCGTTCCAGATCACCGTGCTTACGGCCGAACAAATATAAATGCGCGCCACCGGGTACATCCATCGGAAAACCACCGCGCAGACCATTGTCCAAATAACATTGGCGCGCATGCGCATCGAATAAGGGTTTGGCGGTGGCAGTGAAAGCCCGCTGACTAATGCCGTCTACCAACAGCCGATTAATCTCGCGCTTGGCTTCAAAATAACCGGCCTGCTTTGCTTGCGTTAAAAACTGCTCAAGTATCTCTTTGGATGCGGCATGACCATATACGCCATAAAACACCTGACTGGCGCCAGGCTGCAGTTCGATAGACAGGGCCTGAAAAGCCGAAGGCGTTTGGTTGCCCGCCACTTGATCGGCAAACTCTAATCCATCGCCGCTAAAAAATCGCTCCGGACTGGAAAAATCGCCAGCCAAACCAAAAACCCTTTCGGGGTCGACAATAACCTTGTTACGTTCGCCATTTAAAAAACCGACAAAGAAATTGCCGGCAATCACCTGTTCAACCTGTGGGCTGTCGGTAGGCCAGACTTTTAAGCGATAAAAAGGCAGGTTTTCGGCTACACCTTCCACGCGCATGAAGGCTTCTGACGTGCGACTCATAAACTTTAAAATCCATTGGTTCATGGCATACGGCAAGACCTGCGGCAAACCATCGACCATATCGATCTTTTTAGTCGTTGCCGAGGTGTTGGTGATGCTTACCCGCCGCAGCAAACCGGCCACCGGCGCTTCGGGCAAGGTAAAGGTATCGGCCCGCATACTAATCCCCAAACACGGATTAATCTCTTCCACACCCACTTCATGCGGTGTGACATACAAGCGCTGGCGCACCTGATCACCCGCACCGCGCTGGAAAGGCTCGTAGTTTATCGCTTGCTCGCTGTCAGCTATTTTGAGAAACGTGCGAAAACCGCGCGATGCAGTAAGTTGATAGGCTTTGTCGGCAGGAAAAAACTCCAGAAACGCGCCGTCTTTGTTGCGTACCCCAAAACTGGCGACAGCCTGGCCGCGATTGACGTAAAAGGCCCAGGCCGGTCGGCCCTTTACACCAGCGATACCCGGCAAAAAGCTGGCGAAAGGTATACGTTCGTTATATTGCTCAACGACAAAGCTATTGTCGTCGTCCCAGGAATAGCCCGGCTGTGTCATGGATGCACCATTGGGTTTGCAGATTAAAGCAACGGTTTTTTAACAGTAATTAAATACTAATCCGGCTATTTCACTGGATTTTTTCCATTTACTGGAAATTCCAAACAATTAAAAATCTCCTTGCCTCTCAGGGAGAAGATTGATGATGGCATTAAAATCAATTACTTACATCTACTATCCCTCGCACAAGGAGCAATGCCGTTAAGTTAAGCAGCAAGTTTGCTGTAGGGTCGAATTTATTCGACCTGAAAACACCCATCGTGCGAATAAATTCGCACCTACAGCTATTAACTTAACGGCATTGGCGCAAGGAGAGGGGGGGTTTAGAGATACCCTAAAGCCGAGAAAATGGTCAGACCAGTGGTTTAACTTTAAGGCTTATGTGCGTTTTGTGGAGAAACCGTGCTATTGGATTGTCGGATTAGAATGAAGAGAATTGATGCAGTTTTTCACGCGCATAAAAAAGGCCGGAGGAGGCATAAAACCCCATCCGGCCTAAAAACCTAAATCTTAGGCTTGGACAACCGCTTTACGGCGTCCGGTATAGAGAAAACCCAACAAAGCGCTGGTCATCAACCAAATTGAAGCTGGCAGAGGCACACCTGAAACAGGGGCTTGATCAGCTGCTGGTTTAAGATCGAATCCAAACAAAAAGCTCAAATTGTTAGTCAAACCTGGCTTAACAAATGCCAAAGCATAAGTGTTATCAGCCAATTCGTAGTTTCCCACTTCGCTTACCCAAGTAGAGCCTACTTTCAAAGCCAATTTAAACGAGCTTGAAGAGGCAAAACTGCCAACGCCGCTAAAAGTATACAGCGGGGCAGCAGAACTTAAGTCGGCTGCTGATCCGAAAATACCAAAAGTATCGCCAGAGTAAAATGGAAAAGCACTACTACCGAAAGAGATAAAATTACTGTCTCCGTCAGTTGACTCCCAA
Source organism: uncultured Pseudomonadota bacterium (assembly GCA_903858105.1). Lineage (GTDB taxonomy): Bacteria > Pseudomonadota > Gammaproteobacteria > Methylococcales > Methylomonadaceae > Methylomonas. The sequence continues at coordinate 16,055 of CAIOHN010000300.1, forward strand.
AGTATGCCAGCAGAACTCGCAGTCGAAACTGCAAACAGGCATACAGCAATCCAAAGTTTTAAAGATAAAAGCGTTTTCATGGATAATTCCCCATATAAATTAACGTTAACAATGGCCATCCTTTTGGCCACCTTGACTCCGTAACCGAAATTGTTCCTCAATGACGACTACGAAGGCGGGTTGATATAAAAAACACATGAACCCGAACAATAGATTGCAATAGTCGTGCCGCAATAATACTTTGTTAATTTTCAACGACTTAAAAAACTTGAATTTCAGAAATGTAAAAATTACCGACACTTTCCGCTTGTTTTTGACTATTTCATTACGAAAAGCACTATTTCAGTGCATTACCGCACTCTGTGTTAGGCAAGCGGGTGTAGGCTAAATTCTGAATAGCGGTCGCATTTGCCGTAAATCGCATGAACAAATCACTCCGTAATTTGCTGCGCTGCCTGATTTCTGCTTTAACGCCTCGCTCGGCTAGCTGGGATTTGAATAGCGTGGCTCGCTGCCTGTCGTTAAAAACACCTAAGGAAATAGCGCCTTTGAGTTCACCATCCAATACTGGCCAAACATCAGTAAAACCTTTGGCTAGCAGCGTGAGTTTATTGATTCTGGCCTGCTCGGCATCTTTGGCTGGCGGAGAGTAAACTTGAAAATCGGTGGATGTTACCACCTCTTTGGTGACGGCTTTGAAAGCCCCTATGTGCGCCGCTTTAGCTTGGCGCTGCATCTCCGCCTGATCCACAAACGGGCCTGCTTCATAGCAATGATAGACTGGCGGTAGCCGACGGATTGGCTGGGGAGGACGTTCTGGCTGACGTGCAGTTATCAGCCAGGATTTGTCATCGGCAGTGGCTAGATGTTGCCCTATATCCTTGACATATTGAGTTTGCAACTGCGCCGCCCGCCCATCCAGATACCCTGAAATTTCTGACCCTCGCCGCGCAGTTTCGCGTTCGCTAAGCAATAATAATCCGGGCAAACTACTCGGCGACTGGACAACTGGATTTAGCGCACCAAGATGGTACTCCCAGAAAAAAAACAGCACATTCAGCAGAGTAAGTGTCAAAAACAGCGCTTTCATATGGCTTTTTCTGTTTGACAATAGTTAAGCAGGCCTTTAAATATTAAACCGCCATCAATAACATTAGGAATGGATAACTGACTGGCCACTAACTCGGCGTCACCACCCGTCAAAAGCAATCGATAGGCTTTGGGTTGCCGCAACAACGCCGCCTCCACCATGCCTACCGCAGCCAATAATACGCCGCTATTTATGGCCGCTTCTGTCATAACAGCTAGGCTGGCGTCAGGGCGATGTTCGCTAAACGGCAGCGCGGCTGTGTTTTGCGCCAGCGCCTTTTTCATCAACCATAGCCCAGGGCTGATCAAACCACCCAGATGCTGGCCATCCGTGTCGATAAAATCGATAGTAATAGCAGTACCGCAATCGACGACACAGTTAGCACCCGCATAACTGCGATAAGCCCCCTGCATAGCCAGCCAGCGATCTATACCTAACTTTTCCGGCTGCAGATAAGCGTTTTTTACCCCAAAAGCTGCCGCTGATGCCTGCGGCACGATCACCTCCAGGCCTGGCCATAAAGCAAGGGCTAAATCAATCAATGAGCTACTTATAGAATGACCGGCTACCGTGGCTATCGCCAGTTGTTTGGGCCGGTCGATGCTGCGCCAAAGCGCGTGTAATTTATCCAAAAAATCGGCTTGCCGATAATCCATGCTCACCGAAGTTTTGATATGACCGGCATCAACCAACGCCCATTTAAGCCGCGAATTGCCAATATCAAGCAGCAAGATCATGACTGTCTAAAACTCACTTCGCCGGAGGCAAACGCCCTGGTCTGGCCGTCGGCTTGTTTCAATAACAACAAGCCTTGCTCGTCAATACCGGCTATCTCGCCGTGATAAGTCTGCTCGGCCATAAAAATACTGACTTGCTTACCTTGCATGCAATCGTATTGCCGCCATTCTTCTACATATTGGCTAAACGCTCTTGACTCGTAGTCAGCAAGCACCGGCAAAAGTTGATTTATTAACTCTCCCACCAGCCAATTGCGCTTGGTTTGCACTGATTCCCCCAGAATAGTGAACAAATCCACCCAGTCCTGTTCAATGCCCTGCCCTTGGTGTGGCGGCAAATAGACATTTAGCCCCAAACCGATAACGGCATGACACGGGCCGCTGCTCTCGCCAGACACTTCGATCAAAATCCCGGCCAATTTGCGTTGCTGCCAATAAATATCGTTAGGCCATTTTAAGCCAACGTCAGGAATACCAATGCTTCTTAAAGCCCGCACCACCGCCACCCCAATGGCCAGACTTAATCCTACAATTGCCGCCGGCCCACCCTGGAAACGCCATAAAATCGATAAATATACATTGTGCCCAAACGGCGACACCCATTGCCGCCCGCGTCGCCCTTTGCCAGCGGTTTGCTGTTCGGCCAGACACACCCAACCTGTTTCGCCGCCCTGCCTGGCCTGCTCCAACAAATGCGTATTAGTGGAATCAATCTGATCGTGAATTTCCAGCTGGGCTAGTAATTGTCGGACCTGAGGATGAAGATAGTCTTTAATGTGCGGCGCACTTAGCAACTGCAACGGCTGCTGCAAGCGGTAACCCTTGCCGGAAACCGCCAGTAAATCAATACCCAACTCGGCCAGCGCATTCAACTGCTTCCAGACCGCAGAACGACTAATACCTAACAACTGCGCCAATTCAGTACCCGAATGAAACCGACCGTCGCCCAAGGTATCCAGCAACTGTTTGAGTTTTGCAGAGATCAACACGCCGTCTGCCACTCAACGCCGCGATGACCGCATAATTTGGCAGCCACTATCAATAAATTTCGTTTTTATCGCGCAATTGTTGCAGCTGTTTTTTAATGACATGCTTGATCAACAACTCTCTATCGTCGTCTGTTAAATTGATATATTCCACGCACACGGCAAAAGGCCGATCAGGATTGTCTTGCGAAATATCCTTGCATTGCACGACTCTGGCATAGGCAACGATTACCGCCATGCAAGATGTCAACAACATACGCAATTCCAACAGTTCGCCCACCTCAATCGCTGTCTCGTTGCTAAATGCCAGACCGGTAGCGCTGAGACTCACCTCGCGGGTGTCGTGTTCGGAAAATGGCTCGTTTTGGGCATTAATCGCCTGCGCCAACAAATTGATCTTGGTGTCGATTATTTTAAGGTACTCGAACATTTCCGGGTCTCGTCGCTCCAGTCTGGGCGACAGCATCCTGGCCTCTTGCGCCAGCACATCCAAAGCAACGGTTAAAGAACAGTTACCCAGCACGTCATTGGACACATGACTTAAGGCGTTTACATTTTTTTTATCAATAACTTTGTGCAGCAGATTGATCGTGTCATTAACTCGAAAATAGCGCCTTTTTTCTTCAATTTCATCTGCCATGCGTGCCGATCCTCAGTTTATTGGGTGGGATAAATGGATTCCAAGTCTGGAATTTTAGCCTAAGCCGCCGTAAGCGGGTAATTGCGTCGCTTTAATCAGGAATAATCACGGCATAACTGCGCATCAAACTGCTGATTTCACCGCGTGGCACAATAGTCACAGGCAACAGCAAATCATCGCTAACCAGACCGCTGGCTTGCAAGGATTCTGCTTCCACGTACAAATCCTTAACGTCGTAAATCTCTAAAGCCTTAAAAATAGCCGAGGTATCTTTTAGCGACAAGCCATCCGGTTGCTGCTGTTTCTGCAACTGCCAGACACCCTGATCGGCAAACAGCAAGGCCACCTGCTGATCAAAAGCGGCAGCGGTTAAAATCGCATCCAGGGTTTCCTGCAAATGGCTACCGCTGTATGGCAAGCGCCGCATGACAAACAGATAGCGTTTCATAGCATCCTTACGCAAAAACAATACAGCGATCAGCCAGTAAAGTGGCCTCCAGCCATTGTCCCAATCCGGCGATACGAAAGCCTGGCGCCAGGTCGTCGTCTTGCTTACCTTGTCTGGCCGCTTCGTCCAGACATAATAAACCGCGGCGCTGTGCCGCTGATATGCAAACCACCAAATCCAGTCCCGCCTGCTCGGCTAATTGCGACCATTGCCTGCTAATGTGCAATTCATCATCCGGTGGACTGGCATAGCGAAAGGCATGGTAAGCACCTTCTTTATAAAAAAACACCCGCAAGACCTGATGCTCAGCCAGCAAAGCAGCCTGAATAAAACGATAGGCGTTTAAACCGGCATTACTGGCATAGGGGCTGGCATTAACCTGTACGGCAAATTTCATCGCGCTGTAAAATAGACTGATTAAACTAAGGATTCGTCGCATTTTAATACGTGCCGGCCCAGCATGCCCGTTTTTGCAGCGAATGGCTTAGCGATTGAACCAACTTTGCAGCGTCCGGTCTCAGCCTCCATGAAACTTAAACCCCTCATATTCAGCCTCGGCCTAATTTTTTACTCGGCGCCGCAGCATGCTTTAGACATCGAAAAAATTCAATTACCCGACATGGGCGATTCCGCTGGTGCGATTATTTCACCCGCGCAAGAAAAAGAATTTGGCGAAGCATTTTTTCGCAATTTGCACCAACAAACTCAAATCAATCAAGACGTAGAGATTCAGCAGTATATTCAAAATATAGGCCGACAACTGGCAGCGCATAGCGATACGCCGTCCAATCCCTTCCATTTTTTTGTAGTGATGGATCAAAACATCAACGCCTTTGCTGGCCCCGGCGGTTATATCGGCGTCAACTCCGGCCTGATTTTATTGACGGAAGCGGAAAGCGAGTTGGCTTCGGTCATGGCGCACGAGATTGCTCACGTCACCCAACGCCATTTATACAGATCGATAGAGAAAGCCAGCAAAATGTCCATCCCCACCGTCGCAGCCACCTTGGCGGCGATATTGATCGGCACCCAGTCGCCGAACATGGGCCAGGCGGCGTTGATGGCCATTCAAGCCGGCAATATACAGTTCCAAATCGACTTCACCCGCGATCACGAAAAAGAAGCGGATCGGGTAGGTATGCAAACCTTGGCCGGCGCCAATTATGATCCACGCAGTATGCCGACATTTTTCGAGCGTCTACAGCAATCGACGCGCTACTACGGCAAAGGTGTGCCGGAATTTTTAAGAACTCACCCGGTTTCCGAAAGCCGCGTGGCCGATACACGTGGTAGGGCCGAAATTTATCCTTATCGGCAATACCCCGACACACTGGCTTATCTACTGACCAAAGCCAAACTGACCGTATTATCGGCTCAAGACAAAAGAAGCCCGCTGCAGCATTTCACTACTTTAGAAATGCAGGGTACGCCGGAGCAAAGAGCCGTCGCCCGTTACGGCATGGGTTTGGTACATTTGGAAAACCAGCAATACCCGGCGGCCAGCGAAATTTTTCAGCAATTGACCGATAAATATCCAGGGCAAGCGCAATATATCTCGGCCTTGGCCCGCACCGCGATGGAAGCCCATGACTACGAGAAAGCCAGCAAACTGTTCGAGAAAGCCATCGTCAGCTTTCCAAACAATGATGCGATTAAAATCGAATACACCCGTAGCCTGCTAAAAAACAGTCAATCCGAACGCGCCAAGCAAGTACTGCAAAGCCTGTCGGACAGCCAGAAGGATCAGCCCTTCTATTACGAACTACTCGCGCAGATTTATGCCAATCTAAAGCAACCCGGCGAATCACA
>CAIOHN010000301.1 GCA_903858105.1 uncultured Pseudomonadota bacterium
GGTCGGCGCGCCAGTTGCGTATCAAACCATCGCCGACAGCCCGGAAAGCAATAAACAGCTCAGCCAGCGTTTTCGTAAGCATGTGCAGAATCTGGGCAAGAAAAATAAACCACCACTATTCGAAACCGTGGCGACGGTGGTGCATCCGGTCGATGTAAAAGCAGTAAAAAAGGCGCTGTACCAATCAAAATTGCTCGGCGAAACCCGCGATGGCAAAAAAATATTTTTATATCGGTTTCAGGACGATTGCCCGGTGATGCGCGAGATTGCAAGGCTGCGGGAATTGACTTTTAGAACCGTCGAAGAAGGCACTGGCCTGGCTTTGGATTTGGACAAGTTCGATATTTACTACAGCCATATCGTGTTGTGGGACGATAACGATCTGGAAATTGTCGGCGCTTACCGGGTTGGCGATGGCCCGGCGATTTTGGCCAGCCATGGGGTGGACGGGTTTTATACCGAAACCTTGTTTGATTTACGCAGCGAATTTGCCAGCTACCTGCCCCAAAGCATCGAGTTGGGTCGCAGCTTTGTGCAGCCGCGTTATTGGGGCCAACATAGCCTGGATTATCTCTGGTATGGCATCGGCGCGTATTTACGCGAACGCCCGGATATTAAATATTTATTCGGCCCGGTCAGCATCAGCAACGCTTATCCACAAGCCGCCAAAGAACTGATCATCGGTTTTTATCAGCAGCAATGCGGCTCGGATTTGCAGCATACCAAAGCCAGAACCCCGTTCGTCATCTCTCAAGCCGGCCAGGAATTTGCCGCCAGCGAATTTAGCGCCGACTATTCCAGCAGTTTTAAAATATTGAATAGCGAGTTAAAAAAGTTGGGCGTAAAAGTGCCCACGCTTTATAAACAGTATGTTGAGTTGTGTGTAGATAAAGGCTGTCATTTCATCGACTTTAATATCGACCCGGATTTTAACAACTGCATCGACAGCCTGATCATGGTGGAAGTGGATAAAATCACCCCCAAAAAGCGCCAGCGATACATCGAAAAATCGCTAGCCAGTTAAGCCACGCACAGCTATGGAAAATCGCTCATTCCCGGAGTTGGAACAGCTGCAAGCGCTTATCGAAAAATTCGGCGACCGCGCGCACTGTGAAATCGTCGAACAGATCGCGTATAAAGACTGCCACTTCCCGATACATTGCATCAGCATGGGCTCCACCCGGCCGGACGTGCCAGTATTGGCATTTTTCGGCGGCGTACATGGCTTGGAGAAGATCGGCTCGCAAGTCATCCTGGCTTATCTGGAAACCATTCTGCAGTTATTGGATTGGGACGAAGAGTTTAAGCAACGTCTGCAAAAGTCCCGGCTGGTTTTCGTTCCCATCGTTAACCCGGTGGGGGTATTTCGCGGCACCCGTTGCAATGGCAATGGCGTGGACTTGATGCGCAATTCGCCGATTGAAAGCGTCGGCACCACCCGGCTTTACAGCGGGCAACGTTTCAGCCCCAAACTGCCCTGGTATCGCGGTGACGAGTCACGGATGGAAAAAGAAGCCCAGGCCTTGTGTCGGGTGGTGCATAAACATCTGTTTAACGCACCGCTATCGATAGCGGTGGATTTACATTCGGGCTTTGGCATCCATGACCGCTTATGGTTTCCCTACGCCTCCAGCCAAACCCCGTTTCCCGGCATAGCCGAAGCCTATGGCTTGAAGCACTTATTTGATCGTTGCTATCCGCATCATTTCTATAAAATCGAACCGATGAGCCAGGAATACGTAATTAGCGGCGATTTGTGGGATTATCTCTACGACGACTTCATAGGCCTGCATCAGCAATCGGTATTTTTGCCGCTTACCCTGGAAATGGGTTCGTGGTTATGGCTGCGTAAAAGCCCCACGCATTTGTTTCAACGCCACGGTTTATTTCATCCCCTGTTACCGCATCGCCAGCAGCGCATCATGCGCCGGCATCTGACTCTGTTTGATTTTTTATATCGTAGCTTGCTGTACCCGCAACCATGGACGCATTTAAATAGCCAGCAGCGTCAGGACAATCGAGAGCAGGCTTTGGACTTGTGGTATGCCTAAGCCGGGTCAGCATTGGTTGTTATTACGCGGTTTATGCCGCGAAGCCGCGCATTGGGGCGATTTTCCGAGCTTATTGCAAGCGGCATTTCCCGCATCGACTGTCAGTACCATAGACCTGCCCGGCACCGGTCAGTTTTATCAAGAAAACAGCCCGGACAGCATTTTAGAGATAACGCATGAAGTGCGCCGCCGCGCTTTGGACGCAGGTTTAATCGCAAAGCCTGTCACCCTACTGGCCTTATCGCTGGGCGGCATGGTGGCTTGGGAATGGATGCAGCGTTACCCACAAGACATCGCCGGCGGCGTGTTAGTCAATACCAGCTTTGCCAACTTGAGCCCGTTTCATCAACGCTTGCGTTGGCAAAGCTATCCGCAGTTTTTCAGCTTGTTAATGGCGCGAGAGCTTTACAGTCGTGAGTTGGCAATTATTAAGTTAGTCAGTAATCGTCGTGAAGCCGATAGTGAAACAGCAGCGGCATGGACAGCGATTCAAGCACTAAGGCCTATTAGTTTTGCAAACTGCTGCCGACAAATAAGCGCAGCAGCGCGGTATCGACCGAGCGAGACAAAACCTGAAACAGCCTTGTTGATATTGAATGGCCGGGGCGACCGATTAGTCGACCCGGCTTGTTCGTATGCCATTCATAAAAAATGGCAAATAGACATTCAGAGCCACCCTTGGGCAGGCCACGATCTATGTTTGGATGATGGATACTGGGTGGTAAACCGATTAAAAGACTGGGCAGATAATCGGGTTGACGGTTTAAACCGCCAGATTATTTAATTTCAAAATCGCCTTTATTACGACCAGCAGCCAGTAATTCCTGCATCCATTTTGGCGCCAAGCCTCTACCGGACCAAGTCAGCGCAGCGTTATCAGGGCTACGGTATCTGGCTGCCACTTTGCCGGTTTTTCTTTCCGCTTTCTTTTCGCCATCTTGAATATCAACAGTAACGCCAATCGACGCAGCTAATTCCTTAATTTGCGCCAAGACTTCTTTACGTTTGCTGGATTGTCTGTCTTTCAATGCTTTTGCAGCATTATCAATGACAGCCTGTAATTCGGCTTCGGAGAGTTTATTAAAGTCAGTCATATTTTCCTCGTTAATCAAAAAATGCGAATTAATTCTAACACCTGTTGTTTCTAAATAAAACTACTATTCAGTGTCAACGACAAAATTAACTTCAGAGTATACCTTGCCTTTTTTATCTGCCAACTGCACTTGCCACTCGCCCTTATCTTTAACGGACACCGTTTTACTGGTCCAAACTTTGGATATGTAGGCATTTGTATCTAGTTGTTTTTGCAGCACCAGTTGACCATTCCTTCGCCATTGATGAAACAAAACCTTAGCTTTCATATTTTTAATTTCACTAAAATAAAACAACTCGACTGGCTGATTTTGATTAACCCTGACCGGCGATTTAATCGGCTCACCCGGTTCTTTATCTTTGGGCTTGCTATTTAAAGAAGCCCTGATAACCTTCCGGTCTAATATAACCGCAGCTGGCCTTTTAACAGTATCGGTTACTTTAGCACTTTCGGACTTAACTGGTTGTTTGGGAGTCACAACGGGTTGGGTATTTTCCACAGCAGGTGATGGTTGCTGCGCTACCGACTCTGCTTCTACTGGATTTAATTGTTGAACTTTTTCTGCGGAATTGATCTGAGTATCGCTATCATTGCCATCGCCACTAAACAATGAAAATAATAATAGGATTACCAAAACTATCGCCAGCACCGCAATCAATATTCGGCGAGTATGCCACACCGTTACCGTTTGCGGCTGGCTGCTTAAGCCTGCTTGTTTTTTGTCATAGTTTATTTTGATAACTACTTTATTATCAGCCATGTTTTTTCCCGATATTTATTCAATCCAATAAAGCTGGAATCGCCTTATACACCAGCGCATTCAACACTTTGTCCTTGGTAATATAACATTTTAGCTCTACCATAATCAGATCAACTTGCCGAAAACCTGGATGTTTGCATGAGTAGCCTGCTTAAACAATTCGAAGAGTCCTCCTCGCTTTACGGAGGCAATGCCCACTACATCGAGTACCTCTACGAACAATATCTGTCCGATCCTGAGGCCATTAGCCAAAGCTGGCGGGAGCGGTTTGACACCATACACAGCGGCGCGACTGATACGCCGCATAGTGTTATCGTCGAGCGTTTTGAGAAACTGGCCATCGCAGAACCGGGCCGCTTGGCCAGGATGCAGGGCTTTACCGAGCAAAGCGTCAAGAAGCAGTCTGCTGTCGCGCGCCTGATCAATCATTACCGAGTCAAGGGCCACCAAATCGCGGCCAACAACCCGTTGGGCACCAGTCAGCCTATCCCGGCCGATTTAGAGCCGGTCTATTACGGTTTGACAGAAGCCGACATGAGCACGGTGTTCGACACTGGCGGCTTGTGTGGCATAGATCGCCTGCCGTTAAAATCCATTATCCAGACCTTGCATGATATTTACTGCGGCAGCATAGGCAGCGAATACATGCACATTGTCGATGACGAATCCAAACGCTGGATAAAAGACAAACTGGAAGGCGCCAAGCCGGATTTTGCCAGCCATCCGGAAAAAAGACAGTGGTTATTAAAACTACTGATCGCCGCGGAAGGCCTGGAACGATTTTTACACCGTAAATATGTCGGCCAAAAACGTTTTTCCCTGGAAGGCGGCGAATCGCTGATTCCGGTGCTGGACGAACTGATTCAACGCGCCGGCGAACACAAAGGCAAGGAAATCGTCATCGGCATGGCGCATCGCGGTCGCTTGAATGTGTTAATCAATATTTTAGGGAAAAGCCCGGCCGTATTGTTTGGTGAATTTGAAGGCACACACACCTCTTCGCCCGGCGTACTGACTGGCGATGTGAAATATCACCAAGGCTTTTCATCCAACATCGCCACGCCGGGCGGACCGATACATTTAACCTTGGCCTTTAATCCGTCGCATCTGGAAATCATCAATCCGGTGGTCGAGGGTTCGGTCAAAGCCCGGCAGGATCGACATGGCGTGGACGGCTTCGATGCCATCCTGCCGATATTGATCCACGGCGACGCTGCTTTCGCCGGTCAAGGCATCGTCATGGAAACCTTAAATATGTCGGAAACTCGCGCCTTCTCCACCGGCGGCACCGTACATATTGTCATCAACAATCAAATCGGTTTTACCACCAGCAATCCCTTCGACGCCCGCTCCACGCTGTATTGTACCGACGTCGCCAACATGATTCAGGCGCCGGTATTTCACGTCAACGGCGACGACCCGGAAGCGGTGATTTTTGTTACTCAGTTGGCGCTGGACTATCGCAACACCTTTCATAAAGACGTGGTTATCGATCTGATCTGCTATCGCCGCCACGGCCACAACGAGGCCGACGAGCCGGCGGCGACACAGCCGATGATGTACAAATCCATTCGCGACCACCAGACGCCGCCGCAAATCTACGCCCAAAAACTAATTGCCGAAGGCGTGGTGACGGACGACATCGTGCAGAAAATGGAGCAGGATTATCAGCAACTGCTGAACGAAGGCCAGCCAGTGTCGCGGCCTATCATTGAAAACAATGTGTACTCCTACTCGGCGCGCTGGATACCGTATCAAAACAAACATTGGGACACACCAGTCAAAACCGCGGTAACGCAGGAACAAATCCAATTCTGCAACCAGCGCCTGCAAAGCCTGCCGGAAGGTTTTGAGTTGCATTCCAGGGTCGCCAAAGTGATGGAAGACCGCAATAAAATGGCCGCTGGCGAAATGCCTATGGACTGGGGTTTTGCGGAGAATCTGGCGTATGCCACGCTGTTACTGGAAAAATACAATATGCGGCTGACCGGCCAGGACATTGGTCGCGGCACTTTCTCGCATCGCCATGCTATTTTGTTGAATCAGGTCAACGGTGAAAACTACATCCCACTGAAATTTCTCAGCGAAGATCAAGGCCGGGCGCAAATTTTCAATTCATTGCTCTCAGAAGCCGGGGTATTGGGTTTTGAATACGGCTATAGCTCTACCGAACCCAATAAGCTGGTGATCTGGGAAGCGCAATTTGGCGATTTTGCCAACGGCGCCCAAGTGGTTATCGACCAATTCATCAGCTCCGGCGAAACCAAATGGGGCAAGCTTAGCGGTTTGGTCATGCTATTGCCGCACGGTTTTGAAGGCCAAGGCCCGGAACATTCCTCCGCAAGACTGGAACGCTATTTGCAACTATGCGCAGATCAGAACATACAGGTCTGCGTCCCGACCACGCCTGCGCAAATCTTCCATTTGCTGCGTCGGCAAATGGTGCGAGAATACCGTAAACCGCTAATCGTGATGAGCCCGAAAAGCCTGTTGCGACACAAACTGGCGGTATCGACATTAGCCGACTTGACAGACGGCGAATTTTTTAACGTCATTGGCGAACAAGACGACATTGATCCCTACCACGTTACCCGCATTGTGTTGTGCTCTGGCAAAGTGTATTTCGACTTGCTGGAAACCCGCCGCCTGGATCAAGACAATCTGCGCCATGTTGCCATCATTCGCATCGAGCAACTCTATCCGTTTCCAAACGATCAGTTCAAACGCGAAATCGACAAGTACCCCAACGTGGAACACATTGTCTGGTGCCAGGAAGAACCTAAAAATCAAGGGGCCTGGTATCAAAGCAAACATCATTTTTTCGACCTTGTCGACAAGGACATACCGATCAGTTACGCCGGCCGAGTGGCCTCCGCGGCTCCGGCAGTCGGCAGCTATAAAACCCATCTCAACGAACAACGCACGGTAGTTAACACCGCGCTCTATGGCAGCAACGAAGGAATTAAACATGAGCTTTGAAATTCTGGTCCCCAGCCTACCCGAATCCGTATCCGACGCTACTTTGGCGGCCTGGCACAAGCAACCGGGCGACTGGGTAAACGCTGGCGATAATCTGGCCGATCTTGAAACCGACAAAGTCATCCTGGAAGTACCGGCACCGCAATCTGGCACTTTGCTTGAAATTATCGCGAAGGACGGCGAAACGGTAGTCGGCGGCCAATTATTAGCCAAACTCGATATGCAACAGGCCAAAGCCACGCCCAGCGCCGAGAAAAAGGAAGAAGCCAGTCTCAGCCCGTCGGTACGACGACTGGTTGCGGAAAACGAACTCGACCCGCAAGCCATCGCCGGTTCCGGTAAACATGGTCGGATTCTGAAAACCGATGTACTGGATTATTTAAACGATCAGCAGCACAACGAGCCAGCACCTCAAGCCGCAGCAGCGCCTGTTGCCGCAGAACCGGCCCCATCGCCGCTGTCAGCCAGCGCTATCGGCAGTTTGCGCCCGGAACAACGGGTGCCGATGACGCGCTTGCGCGCCAAAATCGCCGAGCGCTTATTGCAAGCCCAACAAAATGCGGCGATGTTGACCACCTTTAATGAAGTCAATCTGAAAGCCGTTATCGATTTACGCAATCAATATAAAGACCGCTTTGAAACCAAACACGGCGTCAAACTCGGCTTCATGTCGTTCTTCGTCAAAGCCTCGATCGAAGGCCTGAAACGCTTCCCGGCCATCAATGCCTCCATTGACGGTAATGACATTATTTACCACGGCTATTACGACATTGGCATTGCCGTGACCACGCCGCGCGGTTTGATCGTGCCGATTTTGCGCGATGCCGATCAACTGGATTTTGCCGGCATCGAAAAAGGCATCCACGATTTTGGTAACAAAGCCCGCAACGGCTCCATCAGCGTTGAAGATTTGAGCGGCGGTACGTTTACCATCACCAATGGCGGGATTTTTGGCTCCATGCTGTCCACCCCTATTTTAAATCCGCCGCAGTGCGCAATTTTGGGCATGCATGCCATCAAAGACAGGCCAGTCGTCGAAAATGGCGAAGTTGTCGTCCGCCCGATCATGTATCTGGCCTTGTCCTATGACCACCGCTTGGTGGATGGCAAGGAAGCGGTGCAGTTTTTAGGCACTATCAAAGAATGTCTGGAAGCACCGGCGCATTTGTTGCTCAACATCTAAATCATGCCAATCCGGCGCTCCTGCCAAAGCGGGAGCGCCAATAAAGAACCATCTCAAACATGCGCTACACCATCATCCCCGTTACCGACTACCAACAAAATTGCACTTTATTGGTTTGCGAGCAAACCAATAAAGCCGCGCTGGTCGATCCCGGTGGCGATCTGGATGTATTGTTGAATGAGGTTAAAAAACAAGGCGTGGATCTGGAGTCTATTTTGGTCACTCACGGCCATCTGGATCATGTCGGCGGCGTCGCAGAGTTGGCGCAACGATTATCGCTACCCATTATCGGCCCGCAGCGTGAAGACGATTTTTGGATCCAAATGGTGCCTAAGCAGTGCCAGATGTTTGGTTTTCCTGAGTCGTCCAGTTTTACCCCCACCCGTTGGCTGATCGACGGCGACACAGTGCTGGTCGGTAACGAAGTATTGGATGTTATTCACTGTCCCGGCCACACACCGGGGCATGTGGTGTTTTTTAGCGCCACGGAAAGACTGGCGATAGTCGGCGATGTATTGTTTAAAGGCTCGATAGGTCGTACCGATTTTCCAAAAGGCGATCACCAGCCCTTGATCGATTCTATCCAACAAAAACTTTGGCCTTTGGGCGAGGACGTAAAATTTATCCCCGGCCACGGCCCGATGTCGACGTTTGGTTATGAAATGCGCAGTAATCCATATGTGGGGTTTTGACACAGCGCCGCGCTTAACAAATCCCATCTCCCTCCTGGAGAGGGGGCTTAAATAACTTTTCTAATGATCCTGAATATGGAATTGTCAAGCTATATCAAGCAATTACCCCGGATTCCGCTGCGCTGCATCCAGGCTGCCAATGCCGTTTCTTGCCATCGGCGCTTTCACCAAATCGCTTAAAACCGTTTTATCCAGCGTTTGTAAAAATTGTTCTAACGCGTTGCCTAACACCCCAATCAAACCGCAGCCATTTTGTATGGCACATTGGCCTTGTTTTTTGGGGTTGAAACATTCGGCCATTTGAAAATGCCCTTCTATTTCTCTTACTACCTTCCCCACGCTAATGTCCGCCGCCGGCCGGGATAAACAGATACCTCCGCCTTTGCCGCGCACCGTTCGCACAAAGCCTTTAACGCCTAGCTTATGCACCACTTTTACCAAGTGGTTGCGGGATATACCAAAAAAATCCGCCAACTCAGTGATGGTCACCAGTTTTTCGGTGTGCATAGTCAGATAAATCAATACGCGTAGTGCGTAATCAGTGTGAGCAGTCAGTTGCATGTAATGTTGTCTATTTAAAGCTGTATTTGAAATAAATGTTAATGGCGCTTACACTTGCCGAAAAGTTGCATTTTATATGCACGTTATAAAAATAACCGGCGGTATTAAATGTTGATCGAACCCGTAGCCTTATCCGATTTTTTTCTGAGCTTTTTCAGCGCGGCTTTGATCATCCTGCTGGCCACCCTCTACGCCGCGCTGTTCGCCTGGTCAAAGGTCAGCGGTCGCAAGATTTTAACTATCCTGGCCTGGCTTAGCTATGCGGCGCTACTGGTTTGCATTGGCGTTTTTAGCTACATCAACCATTTTAACGACTATTGGCTGGTGCTGTCGCTGTTAATGGCGCTGGGCTATGGCTGGATGCCGCGTCTGATATGGGGCTTATGCGCCGCAACTCACGACGAAACTACTCACCAAACTCATCAATCTGGAGGTCATCATGACTGAGCAAGTCCCACGCTGGGCATCCGAAGTATTCTGGAAAAAAACGGCCATCTGGGTCACTGGCGGTTCTTTTGTGCTACTGGTGATTTTAACCTTCGATTCGATGAAACAAATCAGCGCTGGCGGCCCGCGTGTGCCGGCCCATAGCGTCATCAATAAAGACATCAGTTATCGCCTGGATAAAACCAAACAACGCTACCAACCGACCATAGGCGGCGAAGCACCGCTATTTGGCAAGGTATTGAGCGAGGAAGAAGCGGAAAAACTGGTCGATCACGGCAAAAAAACCGTGCAAGCCAAAAACTGTATGAACTGCCACACCTTGCTGGGTAACGGTGCTTATTACGCACCTGACTTGACCAAAGCCTGGCTGGATCAGAGTTGGGGCGCCAAGGCCTCACGCGAAGAGTTAATGGTCAATTTTCTGCTAGACCCTGAGAAAAATGCCCGCACCTTTGGCTCGAATCGCAAAATGCCCAATCTGGATATTACCCAACCAGAAGCCGAAGCCATCGTGGCGTTTCTAAAATGGATGTCGTCGATCGATACCAACGGTTTTCCGCATAATTTCAAAGCTATCGGCGAAGAGGAATAACAGATGACTTTACAAGCGTATCAAGAAAAAGCCGCCGTATGCTGGACTGGTTGCAAACAGCGCTATGGCGTGTTCATGGCCAATCCCAACTTGAGTGGCGGCCAAAAGCTGGCGGTGCATTATTTTACCGTGGCGATGGTGTTGTTCATGGCCCAACTATTGTTTGGCCTGCTGGCTGGTTTGCAGTTTATCTTCCCGAGGTTTTTATATGAAATCCTGGATTTTAACGTCAACCGCATGGTGCATATCAACGCCATGGTGGTGTGGATGCTATACGGCTTTTTGGGCTCGGTGTACTGGTTTCTGGAAGACGAAAGCGGCGTACCTATCGTCGGCTTGAAATGGGGACAACTGGCGTTTTGGGTGCTGACAGGCGCAGTCACCATCGTGGTGCTGGTTTACCTGTTAATTCAAATCGGTAGCGGCACTGATACCTCTTTGTGGCTGATCAACGAGGGGCGCGAATACATCGAAGCCCCGCGCTGGGCTGACATAGGCATCGTGGTAGTGATGTTGACATTCTTTTATAACGTCGCCGCGACCTTTGCCAAGGGTAAATGGTCGGGAATTGCTGGCGTGTTGACCTTGGACCTGGTGGCACTGGCGGGTTTATATCTGGCCGGCATGTTTTATGTAACAAACATCAGTGTCGATCAATACTGGTGGTGGTGGGTGATCCATCTGTGGGTAGAAGCCACCTGGGAAGTACTGGTGGGCTGCATCATGGCCTGGAGCTTGATGAAGCTGTTAGGCGTACGCCGCAAAGTCGTGCAAACCTGGCTGTACATCGAAGTGGCCTTGATGTTTGGTTCCGGGATTCTCGGCCTGGGTCATCACTATTTCTGGATTGGTACGCCTGAGTACTGGTTTACCATCGGTGGATTCTTCTCCGCTTTAGAACCCATTCCGTTGGTTGCAATGGTGGTACATTCTATTTACGACGCCGGTGCGCATCGTTTTAAAAACAGTAACCACCCTGCCCTGGCCTGGATCATTGCCCATGCCTTTGGTAACTTTTTGGGCGCTGGCGTATGGGGCTTTATGCACACCCTGCCGCAAATCAATTTGTATACCCACGGCACCCAATGGTCGGCTTCTCATGGTCATTTAGCGTTCTTTGGCGCTTATGCCACCATCAACATCGCCTTCTTTTATTTAGCCGCACAGCAAGCCCGCGGCAACGTCTGGATGGGTGGTGAACTGACTAACGGCTGGCGCTGGAAAACCGCAGCGGTGTTGTTAAATCTGGGTGTGATGGGTATGACCGTGGCCTTGTTGATCGCTGGCTACGAGCAATCGTTTATCGAACGCGCCGTCGAAGGCTCCACCTGGGCCGGTTATTTTGCAGCGCAAAACCACCCGTGGTTCATGCAAGCCATGATCTGGCGCATGGTATTTGGCTTGATGACGGCTGTGGGCGGTGGTTTATTGTTTTGGGATTTGCTGGAAATCGGTAAAGGCGAGCAGCGACCTGCGGCTGTAATCGAAAACGATGCGGTAACTCAATAAGTTAGATAGGTGCGGATTGCCACAACGGCAATCCGCCCACCACACCGTAGCCTGGATGCAGCGCAGCGAAATCCAGGAACTCGAAGCCAGCTTAGCCAGGATTCCATTGCACTCCAATCCGCCGGGCCATTACATTCTTATCTCACCCCGGCGAACATTGCGAACAACCCGTTGGCCGCGCAAATCTTTCACCGGCTTTTTTCGCAGCACTGCTAATACTGCTGATCGATCCCAAATAATAAATTGCCTCTTTCGCAGGCAGCAAAGAGCAGTCGGATTTATGAATCAGGTGATCACCATTATCTTGAGCGCTTATCTCAATAAAAAACTCTGCCATCGTCTATTCCCCATCAAATCGGTTGCATGTACATGGGTTCGACACAAGCGAACCGCATATCTCAGTCGGCTATCAAACATTTACCGTGAGCAA
>CAIOHN010000302.1 GCA_903858105.1 uncultured Pseudomonadota bacterium
CTATATCACCGCTGAGCGTGAGGCCTCGGCGCTGCGCGAGCAGGCCCGGGAGTCCGCCGAGGCCGCCAGCCGGGCGAAGAGCGCATTTCTGGCTAACATGAGCCACGAAATTCGTACGCCGATGAATGCCATTATCGGTTTGACTTATTTGTTGCGGCAAAGTGCGCCTACCGGCGAACAGAGCGAAAGGCTGGATAAAATCGACACCGCCGCCCAACATTTGCTGTCGATTATTAACGATGTGCTGGACTTATCCAAGATCGAAGCCGGTCGTCTGGAACTTGAGCAAACCGACTTTGCGCTGTCAGCAGTGTTGGATCATATCCGCTCTTTAATCACCGAGCAGGCCAGGACTAAAGGCTTAAGTGTGGAAGTGGATGGTGGCAACGTGCCGCTCTGGCTGCGCGGCGATCCCACCCGCCTGCGGCAGGCCATGCTGAATTATGCTACCAATGCCATTAAGTTTACCGAGCGCGGTACTATTCATTTACGCGCAAGGTTGTTGGCAGACGACGATGCCGGTTTATTGCTTAGATTTGAAGTCAAAGATTCTGGCATCGGCATAGAGACCGACAGGCAGCAAAGCTTATTTCAGGCCTTTACCCAGGCGGACGTTTCCACCACTCGCAAGTATGGCGGTACCGGTTTAGGCTTGGCGATTACCCGTCGCCTGGCCAATATGATGGGTGGAGATGCCGGCGTAGATAGTAAGTTTGGTGAGGGTAGCACTTTTTGTTTTACCGTGCGGGTGCAGCGTGGGCATGGGGTGATCCCCTTGCAAACCAAAGAATCGGTAGGCGATGCGGAGATGCAGCTACGGCATAACTTTGCCGGCGCACATGTGCTGTTGGTTGAAGATAATCCTATTAATCGCGAAGTAGCCATGGAATTGTTACATGGCGTTGGCTTGGCAGTGGATACTGCCGAAAATGGCCTGATCGCCGTCGAGAAAGTGTCCAATAACGATTACGACTTGGTTTTGATGGATCTGCAGATGCCGGAAATGGGTGGTTTGGAGGCTACCCGAATCATCCGCGAACAGCCCAATTTTGCATCATTACCAATTTTGGCGATGACGGCTGCAGCGTTTGAGGAGGACAAGCATATTTGTCTGGCGGGGGGCATGAACGATTTTGTCGCTAAACCAGTAGTTCCAGAAGACCTGTATGCAGCTTTGGTACGTTGGTTGCAGCGTTCCGGGCGCCATTTTGGCGCGGCGACTTTGCCTAGCCAAACGCCGTTGGCCTTAGAAAGCAACATTGCTTCGCCGCCGCTACCGCCTGACTTGCTAGCCATCGACGGTTTCGATGTTGCGCAAGGCCTGGCTTTGGTGAACGGCAATGTTGGAAAATATCGGCGCTTGTTGCAGTTGTTTGTCGATACGCATGGCGAGGACATGCGCTTGTTCCTGGCTGGCTTGAATATTGGTGATTACGCACAGCTAAAACGCTTGAGTCACGGACTAAAAGGCGCAGCCGGAACGCTGGGTGCCAAACGTATTGCCGAGCTAGCGGCCACCTTGGATTTGGCATTGAAACACAATGCCAATATGGCCGATTACATTGATGTGGCCAAGCAATGCGACAACGAATTGATCGCGCTGGTCAATGTGATTTTAGCCTTGCCAAAGCCAACGGAATTGTCTGAACAAAATAACACCAGCGTTGATCCGCAAAGCTTAGCTCGATTGGTTGAAGAATTGAATGTGTTGTTAGAGCTGGGGGATGTGCGAGCCGGCAGTTTGGCGCGCTCATCCGAAGCCATGTTGCGCAAGGTACTGGGTGATCGTTACCCTGTTTTTATGCGGCAAGTTGACGTTTTTGACTATAAAGCCGCCTTTGCAACCTTAAAGAAGGCGTTATAAAAGTCGTGCTCAGATTTGCAGTCGGCAAAGCTTGAACCCACTAAATTAAATCTGCGATTGCAGATAATTTTCCAAACCGACTGTTTCTATCAAGCCCAATTGCTTTTCCAGCCAGTGCGCATGGTCTTCTTCGGTGTCGTCCAGCAACACCGTCAGGATTTCGCGGGTTTGGTAATCGCGCACGCTTTCGCAATAGGCGATCACTTTGCGAAGCGCCATTACCACTTTATATTCCACCGCCAGATCGTTTTTCAGCATCTCCGGCACACTGGCACCGACGGCCAGAGGTTCGCGCTGCGATAAATCCGGCGTACCTTCCAGAAACAAAATCCGTTTAATCAAGGCATCGGCGTGACTGGTTTCGTCCTGCACTTCGTGATTGATGCGCTCGTATAATTTGCTAAAACCCCAGTTTTGGTACATCCGCGAATGGATAAAGTATTGGTCGATAGCCGTTAGTTCGCCAGCCAGCAAATCGTTTAAATGCGCTATGACTTGTTTATCGCCTTGCATTTGGGAGCCTCCGCTTTAGTTTTAAATTCGTAGGCCAGCATAAGCCGACAGGCGTTTCTGGCGAAGCATATTCACAGAGCTATGATAATACAAAAAGCAGACTACCCAACTGCTTGATGAGGCCGCTTAATGCAGCCTGATGGCATTGGCGGCTAGTTTTGCGCCAAACGCCTGTTGCAGCTCGTCGGCCAGCGTCTGGATATTGCCGCTGCCAATAAATACCAGTCGGCCGCGGTGGCTGTCGCCTGCTCTGGACGGCAGTGGCACCGGACGATAAAGACGATTGGCAGCTGCCTGAATTATCTGCGGCTCTGCCTGATCACTCAGATAAACCACGCCTTTGATGCGCTGCAAATCGCTTGGATGACTCGCCAGCAGTTTTTGCAAGATCGCCTCCAGTTGCGGCCAGGGCAGGGGTTGTTCAAAATGCAGCGAGAGACTGCGAAAGCTATGTGTCGGTAATGTCGGGCTATTCGGTAGTCGGCGTAACACTGGGTTTTCTGCTGATATGAGTTTGAGCGTATCCAAGTTGGCGTGGCTTGCCATATATTTGGGTGTAGCAGGTGCAAGTATTTTCAGACTTTGTGCCAAGGCCATTTGTTGTTGCTCGTCGGCCAGATCCTCATGTGTCAATAACAATACATCAGCCCAGGCTACCTGTGCGCGCGCTTCCGCGAAGTTATCCAGTTGCTCAATAGCCGACGGAATTGCCAGCGTGGTAATAACCGTTTGCAAGTGATAGCGGCTTGCCAGCCAGCGCTCGCGGAGCAAGGTGTCTAAAATCGGCTCGGGGCTGGCTACGCCGCTGGCTTCGATGATGATGCGCTCGAACGGTTTGCTAGCGGCTTGATCCCAGGCCATCCACAGATTTTTTAAGGTAGGTGCCAGTGTGCCTTTTATGGTGCAGCACAGGCAGCCGCCAGCCAGCGTGGTCAAAGGCATGCCATTTTGTTGCAGTAAGTCTTGATCGATCGGGGTAGCGCCGAATTCGTTGATGATGACTGCTGTTTTGGGATTGTCGGCGATCAGGCGATTCAGCAAGGTGGTCTTGCCGCTGCCCAGGAAGCCGGTGAGGACGATGACGGGGATTTTAGCTGAGTTGGTCATTGGTTGAGCTTAGCATTTACTGGGTTTTGTATGTATATGCAGGCTTTCCGCATCGTTCCCGCGCCGGAGAGGGGGAACGATAAACGCTCTGGTGTGGGTACGATTAAAAGCCCCTTCTCCCTCCGGGAGAAGGTTGGGATGAGGGGATCAAAATAAAGTTTTTTCCTTGTTTCATCGTTTCAGCTTTCCGGCGTGGGAACGATAATCAACGATTATGGTAGGTTAAAACCCAAATTTAAAACGACCTGTTTTAATAATCTCAATACGACACCCTAAACCCCACTTCAGCCCCACGCCCGGCTTCGGGCGCAAAATTGCGTAAATACGATGTGGCGTTGCGGATGTTTTGATCCAGCAAATTATTGCCTTTGGCAAATACCAATAGCTTGGCGTCTTTATAGGCTTTGAGCTGATAGTTGGCACCAATATTGAGCAGGAAATAGCCAGCGCTACTAGTTTCAAATTCGCCGACATGCGCCTGTGATTCGGCGCGGGTAAAGCGCAGATACGTCGATAATTTATCCTGGTTGTAATCCAGTTGCAGGCCGTAACGCAGCGGTGGCATGCGGGGAACGTCGCCGCCGTTGACGAATTGGCCGCGGGTATAGTCACTAAAAAGCGTCAGGTCTAACAGGCCATAATGATTTTCCATCATTGGAAAAATCAGTTTGGCTTCGTAGCCTTTAAAGATGGCGTCGGTTTGGGCGCTATGCAGAACCGGAACACAGTCAGTCGCACAGGTGTCGCCGTTTTCATCGACGAAATCGCCGCTACGGTGCTGATAGATGTAATCGCTGGCCCAATTGTGAAATAAATCGAACTCGGCGCGCAGCCAGTCGCTTTTGAAGCGGTAGCCAAGGTCCAGATTGTAGGAGGTTTCTTCTTTCAAGTTCAATTCGCCGCGATCAAAGCTGCGAGTGGCATCGTGGTAACCGTCAGATAATAGCTCTTGCACTTGCGGCGCTCGCGATGAACGCGTCACCGCCAGGTTTAAGCTATTGCGCGTATCCAGTTTCCACAAGGCCGATGCGGAGGCGCTGACCGGGGTGTAGCTGAGATTGGCGTATCCGTCCGGGCGAATATCGGTTTGTTCGACGCGAGTACCCAGTTGATAAGTCACCGCACCCAGGTCGAAAGATTCGACGGCAAATACCCCATAACTGGCAATGTCGGAACGCGGCACGATGCTGTCGCCGCTAAGCTTTTCGATGGCATTGAAGTCGCTGCTTTGAGCTTGGAATCCGACTACGCCTCGCAAGGGCCCTAAATCCTGGTGCGCCAACTCTATGCGTCCTTCGTAAGATTGGTTGGTGAAATACGCGCCGGGTGAGCCGTTGGCAATCTCGGTATGTTCATAATCGGTATAGCCAAGACGGGTGCGTAGACTTTTGGCAAAACGAAACGGCTTATCCAACTCGCTTTTAAAGTCGTATTTTTGTTGGCGCATGGCAATGCGGACGATTTCCTCGCCCGTGCCATTGGGGGCGATGCCGTAGTTGTTGTTTAAAGTGTTGATGGAGGCTCCGGCAAAGCCGAGTGCGCCAATCCACGACAGGCCTGCCGAACCGCTGATGGCTTCCGCGCCGGTGTTATTCAGATAGCCGGTTGGATTGTCGACGACGCTTAGCGAAGGATCTGTGATGGCAACTTTGGCGGTATCGATACCGCTACCGCCGATATCCAGATTATTGCGGTGCCGGTATGAGCCATCCAGGTGATAAGCGATACTGTCCTGGCCGCCTTCGACTTTCATGGTGGTGCTGGTTTCGTCAGAGGTGGAGTCGAAGCGTTGCTCCAAGGCGGCACCAGCCAGTTTGTCGAACATGCGGCTGGGAATACGGTTATCGATGACATTAACCACGCCGCCGATGGCGCCGCTGCCATACAACAGGCTAGCAGGCCCGCGCAGTACTTCGATGCGTTCGGCCAGTAATGGCTCGACGCTGGTGGCATGATCCGGGCTGATCGCGGAAACATCGTTACTGCCAATGCCGTTGCTTAATACCCGCACCCTGGGGCCGGCTTGGCCACGGATTACCGGAGTACCCACGCCGGGGCCAAACGACTGGCTGTTGATACCCAGTTCATTTTTCAGCGTGTCGCCTATGCTGTGGCCGGTTTTCATGCGTAGCTCGTCGTCGCTGAGCACGGTAATCGGTAGCGGGCTGTCGGATTTCTTATCTTGCAGCGGCGCGGTGACGACAATGTCGTCAAGCGTCTGGGGCAGTACTGCTTCAGCAAGCAATGTGGGAGAGGACAGTGTTAAAGCCAGAGCAGATATTTTTCTCATATTACTTGGAGCAGGCTGAAAAGGTGTGCTGATGTTATATTATAACAGTTAAGAACGCAACATTATCACATGAGAGTCCGCCTGTTTTTATGACAAGGCGATTTTTTTCCAGCGCTGGTATCAAAAGACCGATTGCTCAGCCGAATTGACTAGCGTTATTGATCTTCCAGGCAGGCCAAGGCTTGCATGGCAATTTCCAGTTCCTCATCAGTGCTGATGACCAATACGGCTAAGGCGGCCGAGTGCTGGCTGATATTTTGGCAGGGGCGGCTGGGCTGCAGGTTTTTTTGCGGGTCGAGGGCTATGCCAAATAGTGTCATATCCTGGCAGCATTGGGCGCGTAACCAGGCATCGTTTTCACCGATGCCGCCGGTAAACACCAAGGCATCAACCTGGCCCAGTACCGCAAAATAAGCGCCAATATACTTTTTGATACGATAGGCGTACATCGCCAAGGCTAGTCTGGCGTGGTCGTCGCCGGCCTCGGCCATTTGGTGTATCGTGCGCATGTCGTTTTCACCGCAAATGCCTTTACAGCCACTGTCTTTGTTCAGTAGATTTTCGATGGCGTCGTTGGATAGGTTTAAGCTGCGGCTTAAATAAAAATGAATCGCCGGATCAATATCGCCGCAGCGGCTACCCATCATCAAACCTTCCAAAGGCGTCATGCCCATTGAGGTGTCGATGCTTTCGCCGTTTTTAATCGCCGTCACGCTGGCGCCATTGCCCAGATGCAGCGTAATCAGGTTGGTATCCGCTAATGCTTTACCCAGAAATTGAGCCGCTTTGCCGGCTACATGCCGATGCGATGTGCCATGAAAGCCGTAACGCCGCACCCCCTGTTCAACATAAAGCTTTTCAGGCAGGGGATAGCGATAAGCGTAATCCGGCAAAGTTTGGTGAAAAGCCGTATCAAATACCGCCACTTGCGGAATCTGGCCCATTTGCCGCATCGCTTCCTGGATACCTAGCAAATTGGCCGGAT
Source organism: uncultured Pseudomonadota bacterium (assembly GCA_903858105.1). Classification (GTDB taxonomy): domain Bacteria; phylum Pseudomonadota; class Gammaproteobacteria; order Methylococcales; family Methylomonadaceae; genus Methylomonas. The sequence goes on from CAIOHN010000302.1 coordinate 6,760, forward strand.
TATGCAGCGGCGCTAAAGGCACCACTTCGGCGATGTAGCCGATCACCTGGGCATTGATCAGCGCTGGTTCGCGAAAATATTCGCCGCCATGCACCACCCGATGACCAATACAGGCCAGTTCTTGCGGTTCGTTTAATAGCGCGCAAGCCGATAGGGTCTCGAATAAAACCTGCAAGGCTTGTTGATGATTGGCGCTTTTTATCTCCAGCCTGACTTGCGCTGAGTCGGCCACGTGGTAGCTATGGCAGGCGACGGATTCGCCGATGCGTTCGATCAGGCCGGCTATCAATACCGAATGGTCGGCCATATCCAGCAAACTGTATTTAACTGAAGAGCTACCGGCGTTTAGCACCAGAATTTTCATGGGGTTTTCTCTAAGCATTGCGCAGACTAAGGCGCGAGTTTGGATGGCGGCGGTGGGCTATAACGGCGATTGAGGTCTTTGTCGATTTTGCTGGTCAGGCTTTCCACTGCCTTGATGGTGAGTTTGGCATTGGGGCCTTTGGATTCGGAAATGTAATCCCCCAACAATTTAGCATCGCTGACTCTGACTAAGCGCCCCATCAAATAGGCAAACAAAAAGCTGGGTTTGTGCAATCGACCGACCAGCACATAATCGGCATTAAATTGTTTACCCAGTTGCGCGGCCGCGTCGGCGTGATCGAACAGATAACCGACGCCGCTATTGGCCGCTTGTTGGGTTTGACTGGGGATAGCGACAATCTGATAGCCGGCACTGCTTAATTCTTGCGCCAATAGCGGCTTAATCGAGGCGGTGCGCGCCAACTCGGCAGGTACACCCGGTGCCAGCGTCAGGTCTTTTAATTCAAAATCCAGAATGGCGATGCGGGTTTGCGCGGCCGCGTTAAAGCTCAGTAAGCACAGTGCCAACAGTGTCTTCAACATCACGATTTATCCGCTTCCTGCGCTTGAATCGCAGTAATTACCACTGTATTGACAATGTCGGTGACTGTACAGCCGCGGCTTAAATCGTTCACCGGTTTGTTGAGGCCTTGCAGGATAGGGCCGACAGCAATCGCCCCGGACGAGCGTTGCACGGCTTTATAGGTGTTATTGCCGGTATTTAAATCAGGGAAAATAAACACCGTCGCCTGACCGGCCACCAAACTGTCCGGCAACTTGGTTTTAGCCACGCTGGCGTCGACTGCGGCATCGTATTGCATCGGGCCTTCCAGCATCAAATCCGGCCGCAGACTTTTGGCAATTCTAACGGCTTCGCGGACTTTATCCACCGCTTCGCCCTTGCCGGATTCGCCAGTCGAGTAAGACAACATGGCGATGCGCGGCTCGATGTTGAACATACGCGCGGTTTCGGCGGCGTTGATGGCGATGTCGGCCAATTGCGCGGCGTTGGGGTTGGGAATCACGGCGCAATCGCCGTACACCAGCACTCGGTCTTCCAGACACATGAAAAACACGCTGGATACTATCGAGGCGCCGGGTTTGGTTTTAATGATTTCGAAGGCCGGGCGTATCGTGTGTTGGGTGGAATGTACGGCACCGGACACCATGCCATCGGCGTAGCCCAAATGGATCATCAACGTGCCGAAATAACTGGGGTCAGCCACCAGGTCAAAGGCGGTATCGTAGACGATGCATTTGTGTTTTCGCGCCTGATAGTAAGTTTCCGCAAACAAGGGGCGCAGTTCGGAATTGATCGGGTCGATGATGTTGACGTTATCCAGCTTCAAGGCCATGGCCTGGATTTTTTGCCGAATCTCCGCTTCATTGCCCAATAGAGTGATTTTGACCACATCGCGCAGCAGCAGAATTTCTGCCGCGCGCAAGATGCGTTCTTCGTTACCCTCTGGCAAAACGATATGTTGTTTTTTGGCTTTGGCGCGTTGCAACAGATCGTATTCAAACATCAATGGCGTGACTTTATGCGGGATTTTGCTGCACAGTCGCAAACGCAATTCCACCATATTGATGTTGTTCTCTATTAATCCCAGCGCGGTGGCGATCTTGCGCTCGTCTTGCGAATGCAGACGGGCCGTGACCTGGCTGACGTGCAGCGCAGTCGTAAACGTATCGGAATCAACACCCAGCACCGCAAACGGCGTATCGCCCAGACCGTCAATTAGCTTTTGCACTTGTGGCGCGGGTTGCTGATGGCCGGTCAATAACAGGCCGGCGATCTGCGGATAATTGCTGGAGTTATAGGCCATCAAACTGGCCAGAATAATATCCGAGCGGTCGCCGGGCGTGATGATCAGGTCGCCGGTTTCGACGTAATCCAGAAAGTCGGGCACCAGCATGGCCGCCACTTTGTAGTGATAAACTTCCCGGCCCATCGCGCCATTTTCGCCGGAAAGCACTTTGGCACCAATCACGTTGGCAATGTTACCGACGGTGGGTTTTTCCAGTGAAGATTCGGCGGGAACCACGTAAACCGGAAACGCGCTGGAATGATTTACGCTATGACGCAGACTATCGACCTGATTTTGCGCCACGCCGATGATGACTGTGGCCAATAGTTCGCAGTCTTGCTCTTGCAGCGAATGCTTCAGACTGGCCAAGCCGCTCAAGAGTTGCTCGTTGTTGCGGTGTTCAGCTTGCATGACCGGCATCATCAAGCAACCCAGGTTGTTGGCAACATCGGCATTGAACTCGAATTCAAAAATGGCATTGCCATGCCGATAGTCGCTGCCGACGCAAAGCACATGGTCACAACGCGACTTCAAGGCCCGATATTTGGCCAGGATGATTTTCAGCAGTTCGTCGTATTGTTCGGTCGCCAGTAATTCGCGGGCTTCGTTGCTGGTGCAGCCGTACATGACGTCGTAAGGCGTACCGAGTTGGTAGCGATGATGAATAAATTGCAGCAAATCATCTTTCTCAGGATCGCCTTGAATGATCGGGCGGAAAAAGCCAATGTTATCGGCATAGCCCGAGAGCATTTCTATCATTGCCAACATGATCAAGGATTTACCGCTGCCTTCATCGACGCTGGCGATATAAATGTCCTGAGCAATCAACGGTTCACTTGGGTCATTGAGCTGGGATGGATTCATGATCTTTTAACAATAAAGTAAGGTTAGAGTCTATCGCAAGATCTGGCGCAGGGCGAGGTTGTTTGCGCGTTTATAGGCCGAAAAAATCCGCAAAGGGCGCTAAATGCTGTCCATTACCGGCTGGGCTGGGTGGCTTTGAAAATAATTTTTGATTACTCCGCAAGCACGTCTTTAGTGGCTATACTACTAATTGGACGCAGGGATCAATAAAACAATAACGATGGCGAAATTTACCGTATATTTCAAAGACAAAGCAATCCACTCCGGGGTATTTGATTCCGGCGTTGTGCATATTGGCCGCGATGAAAGCAATGACCTGGTGGTTGATAGTCTGGCAGTAGCACCGGCGCATGCCGTTGTGGTGATTAAGGCGGGTGAGTGCCTTATCAAGCAGATGAACGAAAAATTTCCGTTGTTGGTTAATGAGCAAGCCACCAAAGAATGGAACCTGCAAAACAACGACATCATCAACATCGGCAAACATTACATCGTTTACAACACGACCGATGATTTTCCGGAAAAAGTGTTGGTGTCATCTCCGGTCGATTCGCTTGATTCAGATGTACAAGCACTTAACAACAAGTTGGACGAGGCGATTAAAACCACCGATGCCAATTTGCAAGTCATGAATGGTGCGCATATTGGGCGTATCTTGCGTTTGAAGAAATCAATGACCCGTTTAGGCCACGAAAGCGCGGGCGTAATTGTCATTTCCAGACGCAAAGAAGGCTATTTTCTGTCCGCTTTGCAGGGGCACGATGGCTTGGCGATTAACAACGAACCGTTGGGCGACAGAACCGTGCAGTTGAATAATAACGATGTGATCGTGGTTGACAGCACCGAAATGCAATTTTTCCAGGACTAAGGCATGGCTATTGAAAAAAGTGATGATAAACGTCGGTTTCACCGGATTTTTTATCATGCCGATGCTTTGGTCAGCGGCTCTGGCGAGAGCCATGCCTGCAAGATTATCGATCTTTGCTTGCGCGGTTGCCTGCTGGAATTTAGCCAGCCCTGGAGCGGCGGGAAAGATAGTTTATATACGCTTAAATTCGATCTTTCCGATGAGATCAGCATTGCCATGGAAGTCGTCGCGGTTCATGTCGATGCTAATATCGTTGGCTTTAAATGCGTACACATCGATATAGACAGTATTTCCCGCTTGCGGCGTCTGGTTGAACTTAATCTGGGCGATAGCGAATTGCTGGAGCGCGAGTTGGCGGCTTTGGTTGATTTAGCCGAGCAAAATAAAAACAACCCGCAACAGTAAACGGCTAATTTAAGCTCCCTCTCCTTGCGGGAGAGGGTTGGGGTGAGGGGATGAAAACCAGCTGTCGTTTTATATGCTCTCACCCTAAGCTTCGCCCAGAGGCAGAAGGGAATTATCGACTTTTACGACAGTATCCAAGGGAGATTTAGAGCTTCCCTCCAGACAAACCAGCCAGCCACAAGCGCGCCCGCATGCCCCATTCGGATGTAAATCCCACCGTACTAAACACAATATCGCCCGTAGCGTCGATAAAAAATATTGCCGGCACGGCTTTGACGCCATAGCGCTGACCAATTTCTCCGCCGTTATCATTAACCACCGGCCAATTCAACTGCTTGTCACGCAAATAGCCAGCCAGTTTGGCATCGTCACCGGATCTTAACGCCACCGTCACACCCGGATAATCCTTTAAAATATTGCCGACACTGCCTTGCATGCTTCTGCAGATGCCGCACCATTCTGCCCAGAAATACAGAATCGCCGGCCCTTTAGCAACACGCTGCAAGGCGTTTTCGCCGTTCATGCTGGTTTGCGAGATAGCGGGTGGCTTGCCGTTGACCAAGTCGCTGTTGACCAGAAACTGGCCGGCAAAAATAAACACAGTGGCAAACAGATAAATCCCCAGTTTTTTCATTACAAACCTTGCATCAGACTGGCACCGTGCCGCTTTAACCAAAGCCGTTGCTGAGCGTAGTCGGGGAAATGCTGGGCCACCAATTGCCAAAATGCCGCAGAATGATTTTTGTGCTTAATGTGGCAG
>CAIOHN010000303.1 GCA_903858105.1 uncultured Pseudomonadota bacterium
CAATTGGTCGATGTGTTCGTCAAACGCAAGATAGCGGTGCCCAAGCAAGTCGAATTTGCCGATGATTTACCTACCTTTAAATTGATCGCAGGCATTTCCAGAGTCAGTCATGCCGACCGGGTCGCCAAGAAAATCGGCTTTTCCAAACAAGATATCGATAACTATTTAGCAAAACCATGAATATAGGTACGCCTGACAGCGCCAACGCCACCAAAGCTTTATTACTGGGCAGCGGCGAATTAGGAAAAGAAATCGCAATTTCGCTGCAACGCTATGGCGTTGAAGTCATTGCGGTAGATCGCTATGTCGGCGCACCGGCCATGCAAGTGGCGCATCGCAGCCATGTGTTGGATATGACTGATGCAGCGGCCGTGAAAGCCGTTATCGCCGCCGAACGCCCACATTTCATCGTTCCCGAACTGGAAGCGATAGCCACCGAGGCTTTGGCAGACATAGAAGCACAAGGCCACACCACTATCGTGCCAAACGCCCGTGCCATTCAGTTGACCATGAACCGCGAAGGCATTCGCCAACTTGCGGCGGAACAACTGGGTTTGCCTACCTCACAATACGCGTTTGCCGAAACCTTCGCGCAATTGCAAGCCGCCGTTGACGCTGGCATTGGCTACCCGTGTTTTATCAAACCCACCATGTCCTCGTCCGGCAAAGGTCAGTCCATGGTCAAAAGCGCCGAGCAACTGCAAGCCGCCTGGGATTACGCCAAGGCTGGCGGTCGCGCCGCCACCGGCAAAGTGATTGTCGAAGCCAAGATCGAGTTTGATTTTGAAATCACCCTGCTCACAGTAAGGGCCCTGAATAGCGACGGCAAAGTACAAACCTATTTCTGCGCGCCTATCGGCCACCGCCAGGAAAACGGTGACTACCGCGAAAGCTGGCAACCGCAAGCCATGAGTGACAAGGCTATCGCGGCGTCGCAGCAAATCGCCGCAAAAGTCACCGAAGCGCTGGGTGGACTGGGTTTATTCGGCGTGGAATTATTCATCGCCGGCGACCAGGTCTGGTTTAGCGAAGTCAGCCCACGTCCGCACGATACCGGCATGGTCACCATGGCCAGCCAGCGGCAAAGCGAATTTGATTTACACGCGCGCGCCATTCTCGGCTTGCCAGTCAATACCGATTTGGCTAACACCGCCGCCAGCGCCGTCATACTGGGCGGAATTGACGCCAAAGCGGTCAGCTACCACGGCTTGGCGCAAGCCTTGGCTGTCGCTGACACGGATATTCGCTTATTCGGCAAACCGGAAGCTTTTGTTGCGCGTCGCATGGGCGTAGCCCTGGCAACCGCCTATGATGTAGACGCCGCACGGGCAAAAGCAGTCAAGGCTGCCAGCCTGATCAGCATTAGTCAGTGATTTGAACAGCGTACGGGTGATTGCGATGAAACCACTGCTAATCGCCATGTTTTGCCTGATGCTGATCACGGATGTGATGGCGGATATATTCAAATACACCGATCCGGACGGCAGGGTTTACTATACCGACGAGCCCAAAAAAGGCTTGGCTTATCGTTTGATCATCCGCACCCGGCCACGAACGTATACTCGTGACCTAAAGTTTATGTCCGGCAATCGACTTAAGTTCAACGATCTGGTCGCCAAGGCCGCTGCCAAGCATCAAGTTGATCCCAAATTGCTACATGCAGTGATTCAAGCCGAATCAGCTTACAACCCCAACGCCGTGTCCTCAGCAGGTGCCGTCGGCTTGATGCAATTAATGCCTGACACCGCTCGCCGCTATGGGGTAACTGACAGACGCAATGCCGAACAAAACGTCGATGGCGGCACCCGGTATTTGAAAGACCTACTGGCCATGTTTAATTCCAATCTGACCTTGGCCGTGGCCGGCTACAACGCTGGCGAAGGCGCGGTGATGAAATACAACAACAGCGTACCGCCCTACCCGGAAACCCGCAATTATGTACAGCAAGTATTATCGCTGTATCGGAAAAGTTAAATGAACGCGGTGGCGATAAAGCAATTGGTCGCCAACTCAACTGAACTGTTTTCATTACCGGATATTTATTTTCAATTGCGAGAAATGATCAGCGATTCCCGCTTCTCGCTGGCGGAAATCGGCAAAGTAATCACCAAAGATCCTGCCCTGAGCGCGCGTCTGCTGCGCATAGTCAATAGCCCTTTCTACGGTTTTCAAGCCCGTATCGATACCGTCTCGCGGGCGATTGCCATCATTGGCATCGACGACTTACACCATCTGGTACTGGCTACCACGGTAGTCGACCGCTTCAGCAAAATTCCCGACGATTTAATCGATATGACTTCGTTTTGGATACGCAGCATGAATTCCGCTGTCGTTGCGCGGATGCTGGCCAAACAGAGCGCGGTATTGCACGCCGAGCGGCTATTTATGGCTGGCCTGCTGCATGATATTGGCTCGCTGTTATTGAGCCAAAAACTGCCCGAACAATATCTAAAAGTCTTGCTGGCGGCCAATCATGAGCGCGCCTTACTGGCCAGTTTTGAAAAACAATTGATAGGCTACACCCATGCCGATGTTGGCCGCGAATTACTGAAAAGTTGGGGCTTGCCGGAGTCCTTACATGAGACGATCGGTTGCTATCTAAACCCAGCCGAAGCCCAGGTGCATAAACTCGACACCCATCTATTACATTTAGCGACACTTCTGGTAGATTGCCACGCCGAAGAAAACGGCATTGAGACGGCGCTTGAAAGGCTCTCTAGCCAGACATTAACCCTGGTACGTCTGGATAAATTACAAATTGCCGAGATTATGGAAAAGGCGGACGAAGAATTTTTGCAGCTATTTGAATTGCTTGCGCCGAATAAGAAATTTCATTAAACACCTTCCAAAGTCAGGCATTTAAACCTCAAACCCCTTTGGATATAGACCAATCACCAACCGTGCGAATAAATTCGCACCTACATCATGCACGATTCCATAGGAATGGCGTTTTTAGACCACTTAAAGCGTATCAACCCCAAATTTTTCCAACAGCCCCACCAATTTAATTAACGGCAAACCGACCAGCGCATTCGGGTCGTCGCCGACAATTTTGCTGAACAGCGCAATCCCCAGACCTTCAGATTTAAAGCTGCCCGCACAATCGTAAGGCTGATCCTTATCAACATAGCGAATAATTTGCTCTGGCTGCAGCGCTTTAAAATGCACATCGCAAATATCCAGATCCGTCAGGCATTGACCCGTCGCGCTACTCAAAACACTGATACCAGTATAAAATCGCACTGTTTGACCGGATTGCTGAACCAACTGCTGAATCGCGGCCTCGCGTCCACCCGGTTTTCCTAAAATTTGATCGCCCAATGCCGCCACTTGGTCAGAACCGATAATCAAGTGCTCGCGATGGGTTTTAGCAATCTCTTGTGCCTTGGCGATGGCTAATCGGGTCACCAATTCTGCAGGTGATTCGCCGCTTTGCGGGGTTTCATCGATGTCACTGCTGAGGCTAATAAAATCAAAACCCAGCTTTTCTAACAACTGGCGGCGATATTTTGAGCTTGAAGCAAGAACAATGACGGTCATCGGCTAAGTAATGGTCTAAATGGTTGTACGTTTGACGCAACAGATAGTTATCTGTATCATTGTACAGTTATGACAGACAAGTTTCCCGACCTTATAGATCCCCTGCTCTTTGCCGAAAGGCGAAGCGCTTTATCTGGTGCGTTGCCAATCGCCGTGTTCGAGCGTTTGTCTGATAGCGTGATCGACCCCGACGGTAATGTGGATGTCGAAATCGAATTCGGTAAACAAGGTAAACGGATCGTAATATCCGGCCATATAAAAGGTACTTTGCAACTGGAATGCCAATCTTGCCTGCAAGCAATGGCGTGGCCGCTTGATAGTGACTTTAAACTGGCTGTTGTCTCGTCGCTACAAGAGGACAAGCAATTCGAAGATTACGAACCTTTGCTGATGGACGGCGAAACGATTTCGTTAAACGCATTAATCGAAGATGAAATCTTGCTGGCACTGCCCGACTACCCTCGGCACCAGTACGATTGTATTGAACGTAACCGTTCTGAGGACTCGGCTTATAACGCAACCGATAGTCAGATAAAGGCTGAAAACCCTTTTTCTGTTTTAGCAAAACTTAAAAAAACTGGAGATTGAAATGGCAGTACAAAAGAGCAAAGTATCGCGTTCCAGACGCGGTCAACGTCGTTCACACGACGCCTTAGTCGGCAAAACCCTGGCACAGGATCCATTGACCGGCGAAACCCATCTGCGTCACCACATGACGCCAGACGGTTTCTTTAAAGGCCGTCAAATTATTGCAGGCAACGACGAAGATTAATCGCTTTATTGCTGCTGTTTGACTCGTCTGCTTTGCCTCCACGGGTCAAAAAGGCTTGATTGTTAAGCAGCAGTGTTAGTCGATTTATCGATTGTCTCTAGGTAAGGCCAACATGTTGCTGGACGACGGTTGGCTCCTTTCAACTTCTGGAGTTAGTCCTAAGCGTGAGCTCAACTCTCTCAATAGATGCCATGGGTGGAGATTTCGGTCCCCAAGTGACGGTTCCCGCCTCACTGGCCTGTTTAAGAAAAAATCCTGATTTAAATTTGATCATGGTGGGTGACGAAACGGTTCTTGGTAACCTGCTGTCGCAAGCCTTGTTAGAATTTAAAGGTCGGATCAGTATTCAGCATGCGTCGCAAGTCGTTGAAATGGACGAAACGCCACAAAAAGCCTTGAAGAATAAAAAAGACTCTTCAATGCGGGTGGCGATCAATCTGGTTCAAGAAGGCAAGGCTGACGCTTGCGTCAGCGCCGGTAACACCGGCGCCTTAATGGCCACCGCCCGGTTTGTGTTGAAAATGATTCCCGGCATAGAACGTCCGGCTATTATTTCCACCTTGCCGTCGATTTTTGGTCACACCCATATGTTGGATTTGGGTGCCAATGTCGATTCCAGCGCCGAACATCTGTATCAATTTGCCATCATGGGTGAAGAAGTCGTCAAAGCCGTCGAGAACATCGACAGGCCGCGTATCGGCTTGTTAAACATTGGCGAAGAAGACATGAAAGGCAACGAACAAGTCAAAGCCGCCGCCAAATTGCTGGAAAACTCTGGCCTAAATTATATAGGCTACGTGGAAGGCAACTCCATCAATGCCGGCAGCGTCAAAGTCGACCTGATAGTTACCGATGGTTTTGTCGGCAATGTCGCGCTTAAATCGATCGAAGGCGCTGCCAAAATGATAGGCGTCAAACTCAAAGCCACCTTTGGAAAAAACATTTTTACCAAACTGGCTGGATTGCTGGCTTACCCGGTTTTAAAACTGTTCAAGCAAAGCATCGACCCGCGGTTGTATAACGGCGCCAGTTTCATCGGTCTTCGTGGCCTGGTCATCAAAAGCCACGGCGGCGCTGACGCACTAGCGTTTGAAACGGCCATCCATTTGGCGGAAGTTGAAGTTGCGCAGGGCGTTATCCGTAAAATCAGCGAAAAGCTGGAAAAAACTCTGGCCCAAAAGGTTGACGCATGACACGTTGGACTCATGTTATCGGCACAGGCGGCTACCTGCCTGAAACCATACGCACTAACCACGACATATCGGCCGTAGTAGACACCTCCGACAGTTGGATTTACGAAAGAACCGGCATAAAAAGTCGGCGCATCGCTGGACCAGAAGAAACCGCATCCAGCATGGCGGAGATTGCCGCGCGCCAAGCTATCGAAATGGCTGGCATAGCAGCTGAAGACATCGATATGATTATCGTTGCCACCGGCACCCCCGACCGCGTCTACCCTAGCACCGCTTGTTTGCTACAAGAACGCCTGGGTATTAAGCAATGCGTAGGCTTTGATGTGCAAGCGGCCTGCTCCGGCTCGGTGTATGGCTTAAGCATTGCCGATCAATATATCAAAACCGGCTTTGCCAAGAATGTGTTGGTGGTCGGCACAGAAATCTGTTCGCGTATCGTCGACTGGACTGATCGCGGCACCTGCATTCTGTTCGGCGACGGTGCTGGCGCGATTCTCCTGACTGCCAGCGACAAACCTGGCGTTTTGTCCACGCATATTCATTCAGACGGCGGCTACGAAGATTTATTGTATTGCCCCAATCCGCAAGTAGCGGCGGCCGCGAAACAAAACGAGCCAGCCTATATCAGCATGCGCGGCAACGAAGTGTTTAAAGTGGCCGTTAATACCCTGGGCAGGATAGTCGACGAAACCCTGGAAGCCAACGGCCTGCAGCAAAGCGACATCGACTGGCTGGTGCCGCATCAAGCCAACACCCGGATTATCGCCGCCACCGCCAAAAAACTCGGCATGTCCATGGATCAAGTGATTTTAACCTTGGAAAATCAGGGCAATACTTCATCTGCCTCGGTACTGTTGGCATTTAACGAAGGTGTTCGCGATGGCCGCATCCAACGCGGCCAGACCGTGTTAATGGAAGCTTTTGGCGCAGGTTTTACCTGGGGTTCCGCATTAATTAGATACTAAACATGACGACAATAGAACAAAGTTACAATCTGGCCTTCGTATTCCCCGGCCAAGGCTCCCAAGCCGTTGGCATGCTGGGCAGTCTGGCCGCTGCAAATCCGATAGTCAAACAAACGTTTGAACAAGCCTCCGATGTACTGGGGTTTGATTTGTGGAATCTGGTCGAAAACGGCCCGGATACTGATTTAAACCAAACCCACAACACCCAACCAGCCATGCTGGCTGCTGGTGTTGCCGTTTGGCGTGCCTGGTGCGAAACCAGCCCGGTCAGACCAGCCTGGATGGCTGGTCACAGCCTGGGCGAATATACTGCCCTGGTCTGCTCGGAAGCGCTTGGTTACGAAGATGCTATCCGTTTAGTCGCCGAACGCGGCCGACTGATGCAGGAAGCTGTACCCGCTGGTGAAGGAGCGATGGCCGCCATTTTGGGCCTGGAAGATCATCAGGTGGTCAATACCTGCGCCGAAGTGGCCAACAGTCAAATCGTCGCAGCTGCTAATTTTAATGCTCCAGGACAAGTGGTTATAGCCGGCGAAACTGCCGCAGTTGAGCGCGCTATGGACGCCTTAAAAGCGCTGGGCGCCAAACGCGCCTTGAAATTGCCGGTCAGCGTACCGTCGCATTGCGCGTTAATGAGCTCCGCATCGGACAAACTCAACGAAATCCTGCAAAGCATTAACATCGAAATGCCGAAAGTCACTCTGATTCACAATGCCGACGTCAAATCGCACGGCTCACCCGAGGTGATTCGTTACGCGCTGAAAGAACAATTATTCAAGCCGGTACGCTGGGTAGAAAGCGTTAAATTCATGCACGAACAAGGCGTGACAGCTTTTGTCGAATGCGGTCCGGGCAAAGTATTAATGGGATTGAACAAACGCATTGCGCCAGAAGCCGCGCACCTGACCTTGTTCGATTCTGACACCATCAACAACGTAGCGGAGCAGCTTCGTGGATAAAAAACTTGCTATTGTTACCGGCGCCAGCCGCGGCATAGGTCGGGCCATCGCCGAAAAACTGGTTGCCGACGGCTTTTTCGTGATCGGCACCGCCACATCAGACAGCGGCGCCGAAGCGATTTCTGCTTATCTGGGCGCAAGCGGCAAAGGCTATAAACTCAATGTAAGCGATGCTGCGGACATAGAAAACTTCATCAAAACCACAGGCGATGACTATGGCACACCAGCGGTTCTGGTCAATAACGCCGGCATCAC
>CAIOHN010000304.1 GCA_903858105.1 uncultured Pseudomonadota bacterium
GCGCCTCTGACGGCTTCCAAGGCGACCTTGGCTTTTTGTGCCCCAGTAAATATCTTCCGTTTGCTTTCGCTCATGTCCTACCTATTATTTTCCGTCAGGGCATAGCTTAAACTACTGTCTGGTTTTCGGGGTCCACTTTAAGATACCGCTTCATTGATCGGTAAAGACCTGGATCAAAACCAGGCGCTGGTTTCCAGCGTTATGCAAGGCCGCAACTATATGGTTCAAGTTGACGAGCAAGGCAAAATCAAACAAGTCATAGACACGGGCGCAAATGGCGACGGCGCTGACCCGCTGGCTAATAATTCCTCAGCCCCTGTAGCAACTTCAAGCACGCTGGTTGAACTGCCCATCAATTATCAAGGCCAGCACGCTATCGACATTTTGGGTAGCGACCTGGAAAAAGTGGCGCAAAACTATGGTTTTACGCCGGAAAAATTCAAAGAAATGCTGCAACAAGACGACACCATGCGCGTCGATGGCAATGGCCGGGTTCTGTATGTGGACAATACAACAGATGGGCAAGGCCAAACTCAGGCAGGTAACGTGGTAACGCCCAGCAATGTTACCGGCACCACTGGCAGCACCAATCCACCCGTGCCAATAGCCTCTAAAGCCCAGTTGACAAACGCTTTTGTCCTCCACAGCAAACCTGGGGCCAGCAAAACCATTTATCTGGATTTTGACGGACACGTTGCCCAAGGCACCGCCTGGGGTTCCTCGATAAATGCCCCCGCTTATGATTTAACGGGTAATACAGCCGTTTTTGATGACACCGAACGCAGTAATATGATCAGTATCTGGAACCGGGTGGCCGAAGATTACGTGGCTTTCGATGTTGACGTCACCACGCAGTTACCCAGCAACGATGCGCTATTTCGCACCACAGCAGCAGACACCAATTTTGGCATACGCGTGGTAGTGACCAAATCCGTGATTAATTGCGGTTGCGGCGGTATTGCCTATGTTGGGGTTGTCAATCTTGTCAATAATGCTTACTACCAACCGGCCTGGGTATTTCAAGACGGCTTGGCTAATAACGAAAAATATATCGCCGAAGCCATATCCCACGAAGCCGGTCATAATTTGGGCTTACAGCACGACGGCCAAAAACCCAGCACGGGCTATTACACAGGTCATGGCGCGGGTGTAACTGGCTGGGCGCCGATTATGGGTGTGGGTTATTACAAAAACACCACGCAGTGGAGTGCGGGTATCTATCCCAGCGCGAATAACCAGCAAGATGATATTGCCACCTTTGCAAGTAAAGGCATCCTGCCTAGAGACGACGACTTTGGCAACACACCTGCAACAGCCAGTTCCTTGACCAACATCGGTACGGCTACCGCGTTAAATATTCAAACCTTTGGGGTTATCGAAAAATCCAGCGATGTGGATATGTTTATTGTGAACTCTGCAGGCGGCCTGATCAGTTTCACGGCCAGCCCTGCTGCCGTCGGCCCCAACCTGGATATAAAACTGACCCTCTACAACGCCAGCGGCGCAGTCGTTGCTGCCAATGCCCCTGAAACCACTCTGAGTGCCAGCATCAATCAATCTTTAGCAGCCGGCACGTATTATCTGGCAGTGGCTGGCTCCGCTCACGCAGCCGCTAGCGGGGACGCCGGCTATCCGGTCTACGGCAGTCTGGGTCAATATCAAATTACCGGCAACTATACGCCGGGTGTGGCTGCGAAAGCCCCGGTCGGCAGCATTTCTGCCTCGACATTGACCGGCCCTGCCCCGTTGACCGTTAATTTTTCAGCCAATAACAGCGTGGGTAACGGCAATATCGCCAGCTATCAATGGTCGTTCGGCGACAATACCAGCGCCACCGGCTCTAACCCTGCGCATAGCTTTAGCAAGGTGGGTACTTATTCAGTCAAGTTGCTAGTCACCAACCAATTTAAATTAACCGATACCAAAACAGTACAGATCACGGTAACAGCGCCGCCTCTGCCAACCGCTTGGGCATCCACAATGGCCGTGACAATTGTTAAAAGCACCACCGTGCAAGCCAGAATGTCGATGACCATAATTGATTCAAAAGGCAAACCTGTGCCTAATGCCACCGTAGTAGGTACATTTAGCGGCTCGGTAGTTGGTACGGTTACCAGCAAAACTGACGCAAAAGGTAATGTTATTCAAGCAGCTGGTACGCCTAAAAAAACCGGCGGTTCCGCTATCTACACGCTCAAAAGCGTAACGGCGCCAGGCTATATCTACAATCCAACTAAAAATGTCAAATCAGTTGTGACAATGACTTGGTAGTAACAAGCCTTTAAACCGAAAGCCCGTAGCGTTTGCGTTACGGGTTTTTTTATTGCCAAGCCATTTGCCTCTGAAAATGTCAGCGAACGCTGTCGCACTGACTGACTTACCCCGCACAACAAGAAACTAACATTCATCACCAGTTGCACAACCTGTCAATAGTTCCAGCTCCAGGCAACTTTCCGTAAAAATCCAATACAAACATTTAATTACATTGAATTATTGCTTTCGATTCTTGGGTTTGTAAGGTTATGATTACCCCAGCAATCGGATGGTAAAGTCATCATTTAAGAATGTCGGAGCAGTGCTGTTCATACCGTTGGTTGCCAACATAATTCCTGTCAAATCGCATACAAGAAGGAAGCATATGAACAATCTCACTGAAGAAGAACGTAAAAAAATCCTGGAAAGTTCGCCTGTAGGCACTTGGGCTTTAATGCTCACGGTGACGGGTGGCATGGTAATCGCATGGTTGCTGATGTACTACGGGGTATTTTTGCCGCGCGGCCATATCGGTTAAGGGGGCGGCATGCATATTGATCGATTAGAAAAAAAGTGGGCCGGCATTTCGCTGGGCATCGCCGGGCTGTTTGTAACGGTGATTCTGGCATCATCGTTTTTTCACGGCATTCACGCGCCAAGCAACGTAGAAACCATAGACTCCGCCAAATTACATCTATCAGCCGAATTTGCCGAAGATAAACTTGGCGTGCAACAACACCCCGACGGTAGCGTCACCGTGCGCATGGTCGCCGGTCGCTACGGTTTCTACCCCAAAAATCTGGTAATACCCGCCGAAACCGAATTAACCTTCCGTTGGGTCAGCCTGGATGTCATCCACGGCGTACATATACCGATGACGAATATGAGCACCATGATCGTGCCAGGTTATGTCGCACAGGTTAAAACCGTGCTGCATCACGCCGGTGATTATCCGCTGCTATGCAATGAGTATTGCGGCATGGGCCACGGCCATATGTGGAGCAATATCAAGGTAGTCAGCAAGGCGCAATGGGAAGCGCTCAACAAACAAGGGGGAAACAATCATGGATAACGCAGTCGAGAAAAAATTGGCACTCACCCATTTCTGGGTAGCGTTTGGCGCATTTGCGCTGGCCTGTGTGATGGGCGGTTATCAAGTTATAGAACGCAGCGGCTTTTTCAAAGTCCTGGAATCCCGGGAAGTGTATTACGCTTCGGTCAGTACTCATGGGGTGTTGATGGGCTTTGTGCTCACCACATTTTTCATCATGGGCTTTGGCTATTACGTAGCCACCAGCAGTTTGAAACTACCGGTGTGGAATAAGACCTTTGCCTGGACCGGCTTTGGCGTCGCCCTAACCGGCGTTGTCCTGGCTGCACTGCCTTTGTTGGGCGGCGCAGCATCGGTGATGTTTACTTTTTATCCACCGATGCAGGCTCACCCCTTATTTTATGTGGGAGCCACTTTATTGGTTGTCGGCTCCTGGTTCTGGTGTGTGTCCATGATTGTAATGTACATGCAGTGGAAAAAGGCCAATCCTGACAAACCCGTACCACTGGCGATGTTCGCCACCACCGCCAATGCTATTTTATGGCTCTGGACCAGTGCCGGGGTTGCTGCAGAAGTGCTGTTCCAGTTACTGCCTTGGGCTTTGGGTTTAATCGATGAAATCGACCCCGGTCTGGCGCGCACCCTGTTCGCCTGGACTTTGCATCCTATCGTATATTTCTGGCTGATTCCGACTTACACCGCCTTCTACACCTTGGTGCCCAAACAAGCCGGCGGCTTTTTGTTTAGCGACGAAATGGCGCGCGCGGCGTTTATCTTGCTGGTGGTATTCAGCTTGCCGATCGGCTTTCATCATTTATACATGGACCCTGAACAAAATCACGGCTGGAAAATTCTGCATGCCGTCGGCACTTTCGTGGTTACGCTACCGACCTTTATTACCGGCTTTACCGTGATTGCATCGCTGGAAATCGCCGGTCGTCTGCGCGGCGGCAAAGGCTTGTTCGGCTGGATTGC
This sequence comes from uncultured Pseudomonadota bacterium, assembly GCA_903858105.1. Classification (GTDB taxonomy): domain Bacteria; phylum Pseudomonadota; class Gammaproteobacteria; order Methylococcales; family Methylomonadaceae; genus Methylomonas. The sequence continues at coordinate 4,280 of CAIOHN010000304.1, forward strand.
CACCCTGCCCTGGAACAACCCGATGGTATTGGCGATTATCCTGGGTTTGTTGATGTTGATCTTCGGCGGCTTCGGCGGCTTGATCAACGCCAGTTACGCGATGAATGCCATGGTGCATAACACCGCCTGGATTTCCGGTCACTTTCATCTGATCTTCGGTGGCACCACCATCATCATGTATTTTGGGATTGCCTATTACTTCTGGCCTGTCCTGACCGGTAAGCCACTGTATTGCCCTTCAATGGCGATTACTCAATTGTGGACCTGGTTTGTGGGCATGATCATCATGACTACGCCTTGGCATATCCTGGGTCTGCTGGGTCAACCGCGGCGGATTGATAGCGTCAATTACAACAATCTGCTGACGCTGTCTTGGGAGCCTTATGAAGTCACCATGATCTTTGGCGGCTTGATTTTAATCTTTTCTGCCGGCTTATTGATGTATAACCTGGTAAAAACCCAAACCAGCGACGGCCCGGCCTTTGTTGGTGAAGTAGAATATGCAGAACCGATTCATGCCGTGGAAAATTTGCCCAACTATCTGAACAGCTTTAGTTTGTGGAACGCGGTGATCGCGGTATTCATGTTGATTGCCTTCGGTTACCCGATCCTGCAATTCTTCTTGATAGAAACCTTTGGTTCAGGCAGATGGGGGGTCTGATCATGAAAAATATCCTTCTTAGCGCAGCCTTGTTGCTGCCTTGCGCCAGCTTTGCCCAGCCTTCTTCACAAGTCGCCTGGACCGCCGAGCAGATAAAATTTGTTGACGCCGGCAACCCGCAAAAAGGTCAAAGCTTGGCGATAACTTGCAGCGCCTGTCATGGCGAGAAAGGCATCAGTGCCGCACCAGCCTATCCATCGCTAGCCGGTCAGTTGCCTGCCTATATTTATAAGCAATTGCAGGATTATAGCGACGGTAACCGGCAAAACCCCATCATGTCCGGCCTGGCGAAAACCTTAAGCAAACAGGATGCAGCCGATCTGGCGGCTTGGTACGGTTCGCAGCCTGCGGCGTTTCAATCGTCCAGTCAAATGGCCTACCCTTTAGCCGAAGTACTGGTTAAAAACGGCAATAGCGAGCGAGTGCTTCCACCTTGCGAAGTGTGTCATGGCGGCAACGGCAAAGGCCAAAAAATCGATATTCCGGCCTTGTCAGGGCAAAATGCCGACTATATTTCCACGACTTTAAAAGCCTTTAAAGCGGGCAGTCGGGGCAATGATATATACAGCCGGATGCGCACTATCGCCCAAGCTCTGAGCGACGAGGAAATCATGGAACTGGGCTATTATTATCAGAACATTAAAAGATAATATTGCTGCCTTGGGGAGGCTGAAGCTCAGCCTCCCCATTCCCGCGTAAAACCCTTCTTTTCGATCATTGGAAGTCATATGCCTGAAAACTCAATCCCCGCCAAGTACGCCTACAAAGGCGCCAATCTGATCAGTTTTGGCATGTCGATCAAATTGCTGTTTACCGGCTACCTGACCACTATTGCCGCCGGCTACATCATGGCCTTAATCCAGATTTTATTGACTCACGGTATGGCCGACGGCAAATTCGGCTTATCCATGGACGATATTGTTTACAGCTATTACGGCGACCGCTCGGGTTCGGTATTAGAATCCAAGCTGAATGGCTCAATGAAATACAACGCGCCGGAGCAGGAACGTTTCAAGATCATTCAATGGGTAAGAGACGGTGCTGACGAGGCCAAATACGACGCAGACATCAAGCCCATCGTCGATCAATTCTGCGTCACCTGCCATACCGCCAATGCCGGCTCGTTGCCGGATTTTTCCAAGTTCGCAAATCTTAAAAAATTAACTGAATCCAACGAAGGCGCGACATTTCAATCGCTGACGCGGCTATCGCACATTCATTTGTTCGGCATCAGCTTTATTTTTATGTTTGTGGGGATTATTTTCAGCTTCAGTACAGGCGTACCGGGCAAGTATAAGTACCCGGCAATTGTGATGCCCTATGCGTTTTTGCTGATCGATATCGCGTCCTGGTGGTTGACCAAGCTAAACCCGCATTTTGCTTTATTGGTGTTTCTCGCCGGTGCCGGCCTGGGGGTTTCCTTTGCCTTTATGTGGAGCGTTTCCATGTATCAAATGTGGATACTGGGCGGCATCAAGAAACAATCGGATCGCCGTAATGCAGTATTGCGCGACTAATTGACAGGCTAAACGCTGCGGCTGTCGGTGTTATCCGATAGCCGCTTTTTAAAACATCTAATCGGTAAGTTGCTCGGCCGTGGCCTGAATTTTGGCCAAATCGTCGTTTTGACTGTCCAGTATTTCCAAACAAGCCGCTTCGTCCAAACCCAACATCTCTGGCACTTCGTCCGGGCAAACTTGATTGGCGGCATCGCCGATACCTAAGCGCCCCAGCAGACAATCGCTGTAAAACGTTAACAGATTAAGTTGATGATTCTCACCACGGTAGTAGGGATTGTGGTGATGGTAAACCACATCGGCGATCGTGCGCGGCATAGACCAGACATTCATCAACCAGGCACCGATTTCGGCGTGATTTAAGCCGAAGGCAAAGGTTTCCAGATTAAAAATCGCCAAACTCGGATTGGCTTTTATCAGTTCATTCAAGTAATTAAACTCGTCCAGAAACCGATGTCCGAGCAATGGAAAGCCTATGTTGTGCATCAAGCCCACCAAAAACAGCGCCTGCGACTGCGGGCGCGTAGCAAGCGGCATGGCAGCAGACAGTTTCGCCATCAAGCGGGTGCTGGCCAGGGCATGCACCCAAAACATCCGCGTACCTATCTGCCCTTCTTTGGGCGATTTCAGCGGCGCCAACACCGCCAGGCCCAAAGCCAAATCCAGCACAAAATCAAAGCCTAACACCCGGGTAATCGCATCGTGTACCGTGGTAATCTGCCCACGATAACCGTACAGCGATGAGCTGGCCCAGCGAATGATCTGTGCCGTCAGCAAAGGATCAAGTTCGATAATTTCCGCAAGCTTAGCGGCGTCGGCACTGGGGTCGGCGATCAGATTTAATATCCGTAACGCACTACCCGGCAAGGGCGGCAAAGCTTTGATTTGGGCGATAGTCTCGCGCATATCGCGAGGCGGGATTAAACCGTTGCGCCGCCGATCTCCGATGTTGTCCAGCGCCCAGTTTATCAGGTTGGATTCCATCATCACGCCTGCTTAATTGAGATTGAGTCGGTTAAGTTTTCGATACAGCGTTCGTTCACTGATATTCATTTCTGCTGCGATCAATTTACGATTACCCTGATATTTGCCCATCAAACTGCTGATGAAGTCTGCCTCAAACTGGGCCATGCTGCTGACAGGTAATGGGGATGCCATGCCGGTTCTGGCGTTCGATTCCAAACCTATGGCATTGCCTTGGCGCTGCATAAAGTAAATATCGGTTTCCTCAATAGTCTTGTCTTTACAAAGTCCAACTGCCAGTTGCAGGCAGTTTCTTAGCTCACGAATATTGCCGGGCCATTCATATTGAATCATCTTGATTAAGGCCGGTTGCGTAATTTTATAATCACACCCCGGATCGACGCTTAGTTGATCCAGAAAATGATCGATTAATAAAGGCAGATCCTGCCGGCGCTGGCGTAATGGCGGCACCTCGACCGGAAACACCGACAAGCGGTAAAACAAATCTTCCCTAAACTGGCCGAGTTTGACCATTTCTGCCAGGTTTCGATGGGTGGCGCAGACCACTCTGACATCGGCTTTAAGCATGGTTATGCCACCTACCCGGCGAAACTGACCGCTTTCTAAGGCGCGTAATAATTTAGGCTGTTGCGACAACGGCAGATCGCCTATCTCATCAAAAAACAAAGTACCGTTATCGGCTAATTCAAACAAGCCTTTTTTTGCAGTATTGGCGCCGGTGAACGCGCCTTTTTCGTGGCCAAATAACTCGCTTTCAAACAATTCTTCGCCAAGAATCGTGCAATCAACAATCACAAACCCGCCGCTAGCGACCTTAGAATAGCGATGTACAAACTCAGCGGCAAGTTCCTTGCCTGTGCCGGTTTCGCCCAGCAACATCACTGGCGCCAAGGTTTCAGCGGCCTGTTGCAAGCGATTCAGAAACTGTCCAAACATTGCGGACTTACCAATCATAGGCGGCGTATTGTCGCCAGCGCTTGTTTTATTCAACGCGGTAAGCGTTTCGCCCAGATATAAGGTCGCATCGGCATCTAACAGCGGAAAGCCGCGCGCGTTAAACAAGCGTTGCTGTTGCGGCACATTGGCATCGACACAAGTGCCCGCGTAGGCTTCCAGGGTTTGAAATAGTCGCCGGTGGCGACAATCACTGTTATCGGTGCAGCAAGGTTGGTTAATTAGATGCTGCCGTTTGACGTTAAAACTGATTTCCCAAGCACGATTGACCGCCACTATGCGCAGATCGGCGCCGATAATTATCAGCGGCAAATCATGGGTTTCCAGTAATGATTCCAAGGTAAAGGCAGTTTGCGGCATAAATTCCGATCAATATTTTCTGAAGTCAAAAGACTGACTGACAAACTTTTTAAATCTGGTTGCCAGATATGCCCAAAATTACAGCGCCATTTTAACCGGAAACAGCAATTTGGCGGTGTTGGCATGCACTTTGGCAAAGGAATAAGCATAACTCATTAATCAATCAGCGACACCCGGTAAACTATGCTGCGCTGTGCATTTGTGCAAGCCTGCATGCAACTGCTGCTGGAGTTATGATCAATGGTAGTTTTATAAAGAAAGGTAACTGCGCGGAGTGGTTGGGCTACGCCCAACCAGCATATCTGGTTGTTGCCGACTTTGATTTTAGCCCGAACGGGTTAATTTAACCCGCTCAGCCAAATCAGGCTATCGCTTACATCTGCGATTGCAGATAATTTTGAATCCCGACTTTTCCGATTAAATCCAGTTGGGTTTCCAACCAGTCGACATGTTCTTCTTCGCTTTCTAGGATATGTTCCAATAACTCACGAGTGACATAGTCGCCAACAGATTCGCAATAGGCTATGGCTTCCTTCAAGTCAGGCAAGGCCAAATGCTCGAGTTTTAAATCACATTCCAGCATTTCTTTTGGGTTCTCGCCTATCATCAGCCGTCCCAGGCTTTGCAGATTGGGCAAGCCTTCCAGAAACAAAATCCGCTCGATCAAACTGTCGGCGTGTTTCATCTCGTCGATGGATTCGTGATATTCCTTTTCGTTGAGCTTTTGAAATCCCCAGTTTTTGAACATCCGCGCATGCAGAAAATACTGATTAATCGCGGTTAATTCGTTTTCTAGCGCCTTGTTTAAATACTCGATAACTTTTTTATCGCCTTGCATATCAAATCTCCTGGGTGATAGTGATTAAGTGCGCGTCGTTAGCCGCATTAGATAAGCGACAGGCATTTTTTCGATCCAAAATCCGCGTAATGTGCTGATTGCATTTACCGCAATCGCCGCCCACACCAAAGCAGTGAAATAATTGTTTACGCGAGCATAACCCGCTATCGATAGCTGCATCAAGCTGACTATCGGTGACTGCTTTACAGACACAGACATACATAGTCTAAACCACCCGCCGTCGCTCGACTTGCGCAGGATCGACCGTAATCTTGCGATAAATCTCCACGCGATCACCTTCCTTGACCACCGCATCCAATTTGGCCAGTTTACCGAAAACGCCAACTTTCTGGGTTTCCAGATCAATCTCGGGATATTGCGTCAGCACGCCGGATAACGCTATCGCTTCCGCAATGGTACTGCCTTCCGGCACATCCAGTCTCAACCAGAGCTGCCTGTCAGCCTGTGCATAACATACACCCACATTCATAGTTTAGCCCCCGCTATTCCGCAATAATGGCATCGATGATGCTTGGCTGGCTTTGTTTAACCACCGATTTTCTATCCAGCAAGCGTTTTAAAGCCACCATAAAACCCAGCATGATAAAGCCGCCGGGCGGCAAGGCCATCAATAAAAAACCTTTGTATTCCGGGATTAACGTGGTTTCCATAAACCTGAAGCTCTCGCCTAACAAAACCGAGGCATTGGCAAATAAAGTACCCGCCGAGCTAATTTCCCGCATCGCACCCAGCACCACCATCGCCGCCGTAAAACCCGCGCCCATCATCAAGCCGTCCCACATCGACGGCATCACCGATTGCTTGGAGGCAAACGCCTCAGCCCGCCCCAGGATCACGCAGTTGGTAACGATCAACGGAATGAACAGACCCAGCACTTTATGCAGTTCGTGCATCCAGGCATTTAAAAAAATATCCACCAAAGTCACCAGCGCGGCGATCAGCAACACAAAGATTGGAATGCGAATCTCCGAGGGAATTAAATGCCGACTCACCGAAACCGCCGCATTGGACGCCACCATGACCGCCATCGTCGCCAAGCCCATCCCCAAACCGTTGGTTGCGGTGCCGGTAACTGCCAGCAATGGACATAAAGCCAAGTTTTGGGTCAGGACTACGTTGTTATCCCAGAGGCCGTCGCGGGCGATTTTTCTATATTGCGCTGAGAAAAGTATCGAGAGGTTCATGGCTAGGGTCTCCCTACAGAGATGATGCTTTAAGTTTGATTTGTGGTGTCGCTGTCGCGACGATTATTTGAAGTCGGTTCTCGCACCGACAGGCGAGATACTTTTCTTTGCGTGTCCAAAGAAAAGTATCCAAAAGAAAAGACACCGGAATACCGCTTTAATCCTCGCGCGGCATACGGGAGAAACCCGTTCAAGCCCGCTCGTTGCTTGTTTGCTTTGGGATATTTACGGGTATGCTTACTGAGTAGCCAACAACTCGGTTTGATTAGCCCGATAAAACTCCAATCCCCGTTTAATAGCCTGCACAACTTTGCGCGGCGTAATCGTCGCTCCGCTAAACTGATCAAACACCCCGCCGTCTTTCTTTACCGCCCATTGCTCGATAGTCAGGTTGTCCAGCGACTTACCATCAAATGACAGCACCCATTTGGATTTAGTCACTTCGATCTTATCGCCCAAGCCCGGCGTTTCAACGTGCGCTATCACCCGCACGCCCAGTATTTCGCCCTTACTATCAATACCCATTACCAAACTGATCGGCCCGGCATAACCGTCTGGCGCGACGAACTTAAAACACACGGCATTCAGCACGCCTTGTTTTTTCGCCAGATACACTTCGGTTTGCTCGGCACCCAGATTGGCATCGGCTGACGCCAGCATTACGCTGTCTTTTAACAAATTGTTATCGTATAACTCAGCCGGCACCACCTGTTCCAGATTGGCCTGCAAATCTTCCTGCAAACGCTGCTGGATCACGCCACGCGTCGCCAAGTCGGCAAAGCCCAACAAAATCGCCGCTAATAAAGCAAAGCCCGCCAACACCCCGGCCTGAAATTGCAGTTGCGGCCGCAGTAACTCCAAATGCGCTGGTTCAAGCCAAATCTGCAGCTGCAGTTTGGTCTTATTTAAAATAGCTAGCCCACGCGCGACTACTTCGGCGGATTTAGGCGTTGGTTTGGCGGGTTCGGAGTTCATGGCCGTCTCAAGGATTGGAAATATCGAGCGGCCTACCGTTGCGATAGCGACCGTAAATTCTGGGGCGGATGTAATGATCAATCAGCGGTGTCACTGCATTCATCAATAAAATCGCAAACCCTGTGCCTTCCGGGTAGCCGCCCCAGGAGCGGATCACAAAAATCAATAAACCGCAGCCGGCACCAAAAATCACCTGGCCCTGCGGCGTATTCGGTGAGGTGACGTAATCGGTCGCGATAAAAAACGCCACCAACATCACCGCACCGGAGTTTAAATGTACCCAGGGGCTTAGATAGTGCTGGCTATCCCAGGTGTGAAAAATTACGGACAGCAAAAATATGCTTGCCAACAGCGAAACCGGCGCATGCCATTTAATGACGCCTTGGCGCAGCAACCAGATGCCGCCGCCTAACAGCAATAAAGACGAGGTTTCACCCAGACTGCCGCGCTCCCAACCGATAAAGGCCAAAAACCCGGAATAATCGAGCAAAATCCCAGGCAGCAGATGATTTTGCGAAAACTCGGTTTTTACCAACCCCAACGTGGTTGCGCCAGTCACCGCATCGGTAGGCTCAAGACCACCAAAGGTAATCGCCAGACTATCAATCACACCCGGCCCGGTGAGTAAGGGCGAAACATTGGCCCAAGTAGTCATCTCGATAGGAAAGGAAATCAGCAAAGCCACCCTAGCCAGCATGGCTGGATTGAACAGGTTTTGTCCCAAGCCGCCATAAACATGTTTGCCCAGGATAATCGCCATTGCAGAACCGACCACGCCTATCCACCACGGCGCCCAGGGCGGCAAGGTCATCGCAACCAATAGGCCGGTGACTATTGCCGAACCGTCGCGTAAATACGGCATGGCGGCAACGCCTTTCAGTTTCAGGCAAAACGCTTCAAAGGCCATGGCTGAGATGACGGTGACGGCCAACAAATACAGGGCCGGCCAGCCAAACAACAATACTCCGCAAGCGGTTGCCGGCGCCAAAGCCAGAATCACCATGCGCATGATTTGATCGACACGGCGGGTAGCCGCAACGTGGGGGCCGCTTATCGGTTTGTTGCTCATACGGTTTCCTCAGCTTTAGCCTGTTGCGCCTGCTGTTGCGCGGCTAAGCGCGCGGCGCGAGCTTCCTGAGCGCGCAACGCTTCGGCTTCGGCTTCTAGGCGAATGCGCTCCATGCGGTTGTTGCGATCTTCGATCAGGCGTTTAGTTTGTTCGGATTTGTGGTCGGCTTGCTGGCGTTTAACCAACTCGCCGGAGGCAAATTTAAAGTAATGCACCAAAGGAATGTTTGACGGACAAACGTAAGAGCAACTGCCGCAGCTAATGCAGTCTTTCAAACCCAAATCCACCGCCGAATCCAGTTGATTGGCTTTAATACGACTAGCCATTTCCAAAGGCAGCAAGCCAACCGGACAAGCGGTGACGCAACTGGAACACCTGATACACGGCTGCACCGGCGGCTCTTCAATATCTGCAGCCGCCAAAGCCAATATACCGTTACAGGCTTTGACTACCGGCACTTCCGCCAGCGGCAAGGCATCACCCATCATCGGCCCGCCCATAATCAGTCGCGCCATTTTGGCTTTATCAAGGTCGCAAAAAGCCAACACATCCGACATCAAAGTACCAATCGGCACTTCCACATTTCTAGGTTTGGCAACCGCTGCACCGGATACCGTCACCACCCGGCTAATCAAAGGCTGCCCCAGACAAATGGCCTGATACACCGCAAACGCCGTCGCCACGTTATGCACTACCACGCCAATATCGGTAGCCCGACCATCGGCAGGAATTTCCTGGCCGGTCAGATAACGCAACATTTGCCGATCCCAACCCATCGGATAGCGGGTAGGCACCTGGGCAACCACGATATTTGCATAGTCGCGACTTGCGGCCAACATGGCCTGGAAAGCTTCGGGTTTGTTGTCTTCGATACCGACCATGGCTTTGGGCGCATCCATGCCGCGCAACATCAATCTGATGCCTGCCACAATTTGCTCGGCCCGTTCCTGCATCAAGCGATCATCGCAAGTCAGATAGGGTTCGCATTCACCGGCATTGATCAATAAGGTATGAATCTTGTTTTTACGGCCCAAGCTAAGCTTTACCGCCGATGGAAATACCGCACCGCCCAAACCAACCACACCGGCTGTACCGACTCTGGCGCAAATCTCTTCTGCGGGAAGTTGAAATGGATCTTCTGGCACTACCAGATCAACCCATTGATCTTTGCCATCGCTTTCGATGACTACAGTGCGGATTGGCAAAGCGGACGGATGTGGTGCAGGAAAGTCCTTTACATCGGCAATAACGCCCGATGTTGGTGCATGAACCGGCGCGGAAATAGTGCCTTGGCTATACGCCAGCAGTTGGCCCTTCAACACTTTCTCGCCGACTTTAACGACAGGCTCGGCAGGTTTGCCGACATGCTGCTGCACCGGAATATACAGTTTTTTAGGTAAGGGGAAGTCGGTGACGATACTCAGCGGTGAGGTTTCGGCTTTGTGTTCTTCGGCGTGTATACCGCCGCGCAGCCGTGGATTTTCAAATAAGGCAAACATGGGCGTCTCCCTCAGGCGGCCAGTGGTTTAGGCCAGCGCCAGTTGCGCAGGGTCACTTCAATGGGGTGCATTTGCAAACATTCGGTAGGACACACTTCCACGCATTTTTTACAGCCGATACAGGCATCGGCGACGACAGCGTGAATCTGTTTTGGGGCACCGACGATGGCGTCGGTCGGGCACACTTTAAAGCAGCGAGTACAGCCGGTGCAGGTTTCTTCGCTCACTCTGGCCACCATGGCTTCCTGATCCTGGGTTTGGCTTAAATCGACATCCACACCCAGTAATTTGGCCAGTTGTTCTACCAAGGACGTACCGCCCGGCGGACACAAGGTTACCGGCGCAGCACCAGACACCACGGCTTCCGCAGCTGGTCTGCAGCCTGGAAAACCGCACTGGCCGCATTGCGACCCAGGCATTAAGGCTTCGATTGTCTCAATCAGCGGATCGGATTCTACTTTAAGATATTTGGCGGCGACGCCCAACGCTAAGCCCAGTAGCAAACCCAGCGCTGTTAGAATAACAATGGCAGATAAAACGTACATGATGTGCCTCTTATTTGCTGTAAAGCCCCGCGAATCCCATAAACGCCAGCGACAAGATGCCAGCGGTGATAAATGCGATGGGGGTGCCGGAAAAAAGTGCCGGTACTGCCATGAGCGCCAGGCGTTCACGTAGACCGGCAAAGAGCACCATCACCAGGGTAAAACCCATTGCCGAACCAAAGCCAAACAGCAGGCTTTGCACGAAATTATATTTTTCTTGGATGTTTAGTAGCGCCACACCCAAAACCGCACAGTTAGTCGTAATCAGCGGTAAAAAAATCCCTAAAACCTGATACAAAACTGGGCTGGTTTTATGAATCACCATTTCAGTAAATTGCACCACCGCAGCAATCACCAAAATAAAACCCAATACCCGTAAAAAGCCAATATCAAACGGCATCAACAAGCGATGTTCCAACACCCAACTGGCCGCCGAAGCCAAGGTCAGTACAAAAGTGGTCGCCATACCCATCCCCAATGCCGTATCCAGCTTGTTGGATACGCCCATAAATGGACATAATCCCAAAAACTTGACCAACACCACGTTGTTGACCAA
>CAIOHN010000305.1 GCA_903858105.1 uncultured Pseudomonadota bacterium
GAAACCGTCGGTAGGCGTACCGTCCAGTTTGCTGGTTGAGTAGTGGTAACGCACGTCAGTACCCAGTACGATGCCTCTGAACAAGTCATATTCAGCACCAGCACCGAAGTTCATACCGGCGTTCAACACGGAAACCGCGTTGGAAGGAACGCCCAGAATGTTGATATCCAAACCAACAGGAATCAACCAAGGACGGAATTTGCTACCGTGCATGAATTTGATTTTTGGAGAAGCGTTGATTCTCAGACGAGCGTCTGTTGAAGTGCGGTTATCCAAACCTGCAGCGCCAAGACTTGGATTCCCGTCAGCAGCAACCGCCAGCGCATTTATTGAATTAGTGCCAGTACCAAATTGAGAATATTCAACGCCCAATTCGATAGCAAAAGATGTGTCATCGACTAACCCAAAAAGATCATTGTTCACATTAAAGTCAAACGCACCACCAAAGTAAAAGCCTTCACCGTTGCGGTTGTTAGACAATAAAGCTCCATCGGTAAGGAAGTTAGCATTGCCACGAGCATGATCCAAAGCAGACCAACCACCACGAACCGCTACCAAGTTGTCTTTAGCAGACGCTTGAGCAGGTGTTGATTTAACAGAGGCCATCCAATGATCCAGTTCTTCTACTTTTGCATTTGATGCAGAAGCGCTTGAAGAAGCAGATTTAACGCGGTTCAATTCAGCTTGCATGGATTGCATCATGCCGCTCATTTGCTCCATTTGAGCTTCCAGAGCTTCGGTTTTTCTGGCAGCAGCATCAGCTACGCGCTCAGCTTTAGTATCAGCAGCTTGAGCTTGTGGGGCAACCATTGCGCCGGCCATTGTCAAAGTCGCTGCAGCTACGCCCAGCGCTAATTTGGTTTTAGTAAAACTCATTGTTGTTCCCCCCAAGGGTAGTTATTGTTAAGACTGGATTGGCTTTAATGCAACACAGGATTTCTTCACGTGGGCAATAATAGCAGTAAAACACCAGCCTTACAAGTTTTACGCTTATTTTTTTTGCCTTACAAAAACATTGTATTTCAATAACATACAAAAACTTTGTAAAGCTTAATCAATAATTGTCAAAAATAAACAACACTGATTTGCTTTTTTACACATTAATCAACAATGGGCAAACCCTATCAAAGTAAGCCAGCTTCGTGGTACTTTAAAAAAGTACACATATCTCCGTTTTCTCTAGCATTTGCATGACCACACATCTGGATATTCTGATCATCGGCGGCGGCATCAGCGGCCTGCTTGCTGCCCGCGAACTGCACCTGGCTGGCCGCCATGTCACCATCATGGACAAGGCTAAACCTGGCCTGGAATCGTCATGGGCTGGCGGCGGGATTTTGTTGCCGATTTACCCTTGGCGCCAAGCAACGGCGATTTCTGCACTGGCTAGTGCCAGCCTGAAAAAATACCCCGGCTTAAGCGCAGAACTGCTAGCCGCCACCGGTATCGACCCGGAATGGTACGACTGCGGCATGCTGATCTGTAAAAACCCGGACTACGAGCAAGCCATTCAATGGTGTCAGGATTACGGCGTGGAATATCATCCGGCCCCGCAGCAGTTAACCCAGCCGTTTAACAGCACTTGCCAGCAGCCACTCTGGCTGCCAGGCATTGCCCAAGCCCGCAACCCGCGCCTGCTGAAATCCTTGCATGCTTATTTAGTAAAAGCCGGGGTGACATTTATCGACAACGCCGCCATCAACAAGATAGGCATCGCCAATCGCCAAGTGGAGACGGTGACTACTGCCGAGCAGACTTATAGCGTAAAGCAGTTGGTAATCAGCGCTGGCGCCTGGACGACCAATCTAATGCAGGATTTATTACCGGACTGGCCTTTAGATTTGCAAATTCAGCCGGTCAGAGGCCAAATGCTGTTGTTCGACGCCACGCCGACCACCTTGCCTTATATGGTACTGGACGGCGACCAATACCTGATCCCGCGCCGCGATGGCAAAATATTGGCCGGTAGCACCGTAGAACAGGCCGGGTTTGAGAAAATCACCACTACTGCCGCCAAAGACCTGCTCTATCAATTTGCCACCGAACTACTGCCGGCTTTAAAAAATCATCCGGTCTGCGCGCACTGGGCTGGTTTGCGCCCCGGCAGCCCACAGGGCATCCCCTCGATAGGGCTGCATCCCGATATTGATAATCTCAGCATCAACGCCGGCCATTTCAGAAATGGCTTGGTGATGGGCCCGGCATCGGCGCGGCTATTAGCTGATTTGATTCTGCAACGCCCGCCCGAAATCGACCCGACTCCTTATTCGTTAACCCGAGCTATCGCGCCATGAATATTTATCCTTTAGTCCGCCCTGTTTTGTTTTGTTTAGACCCAGAAACCGCACACCATGTCACGCTGAGCTTGCTAAAACTGGCACAGCAAACCGGTTTATCGGCATTAAGCAGAGCCAAATCCAGCGACAAACCGCTAACGGTGATGGGCTTGAACTTTAAAAACCCGGTGGGATTGGCGGCAGGACTGGATAAAAACGGTGATTACATCGACGCCTTGGCCGATCTGGGGTTTGGCTTTATCGAGATTGGCACCGTCACCCCCAGAGCGCAACCCGGCAACCCCAAACCGCGCATGTTTCGCTTGCCCGAGCATCAGGCGATTATTAACCGCATGGGCTTTAACAATTTAGGTATAGATCATTTGCTGGAGCAGGTCGGCAAATGCCAATACCAAGGCATCTTGGGGATTAACATAGGCAAAAATGCCGACACGCCGCTGGAAAACGCCACGGAAGATTATTTGATTGGTTTACGCAAAAGTTACGCAGCAGCCAGCTATATCGCCATCAATATCTCGTCGCCCAACACCAAAAACCTGCGCCAGCTACAGCAGGGCGACGAGATCAAACACTTGTTAAGCGCCTTGAAAGCAGAACAACTGAAATTACAGGCCGCGCACGGCAAATACACGCCGATTGCAGTAAAAATCGCCCCGGATTTGAATGACGACGAAATTAGCCATATCGCCGACCTGTTGCTGGAGTTTGGCATGGATGGGGTGATAGCCACCAACACCACCATCGCCCGCGATAAAATCCAGGGCCACATCCACGCCGACGAAGCCGGCGGTTTAAGCGGCGCGCCGGTTAAAGACAGTTCGACACGGGTAGTAAAGGCTTTGGCGACAATCCTGCAAGGTAAATTGCCGATTATCGCCGCGGGCGGCATTGTCTGCGCGGAAGACGCCCAGGAAAAAATCGCCGCTGGCGCCAGCCTGGTGCAAATCTACAGCGGCTTGATTTATAAAGGGCCACAGTTACTCGAAGACATTTTGCAACAGATTTAAACCAAGCTGTACCCCGATTATTAGCAACCTGGGCGCACACGTAGCGCCCATGTTCAGTCGCTTACAGCATCAGCCCAATGTTTTTGCAGCAATCCGCGTTGATAGTATTTAAGCACATCAATACCGCATTCGTCGGGCCGCATGACTTTGGTAATCGTATAGTGCCGTCCGCCCTGATTTTGGCTAAGCATGGCTAAATCGACGACAAACTCGCTACACGGCTTTTTGTCCTGATCCAGCAACATCATGACTTTGGGCTTGAGTTTAAGCTTGGGATTAACCTCCAGCACTATCGCCACTTCCCCGCTACTCAGTTCCACCAGGCTGCCAGCAGGGTAAATGCCCAGACATTCGATAAACTTTACCACCAAGCCAGACTCCAGATGCCCAAAGCTGGAAGCCTGCGTCAATACCTTAATCGCTTCCAGATGCGAGCGGCCTTTTTGATAAACCCGATCACTACTCACCGCATCGTACATGTCCACAATCGCAACCAAGCGGGCATACGGCGTGATTTGCTCGGCTTTTAATTGTCGCGGATAGCCTTTGCCGTCCAGTCGTTCGTGATGCATGTAGGCCACATCAATTGCTCCAGGATACATGCCGCTGGCGTCCATTAGTATTTGCCAGCCTTTGGTGGTGTGGCTTTGCATGATGGCCAACTCTTCCAGCGTCAAGCGCCCTGGCTTGTTCAGAATTTCCAGCGGCACGGCAATTTTGCCCATGTCGTGCATTAGTCCGCACAATCCAACGTTATTAAGCTCTTCCTGGCTCAAATTGATCTGTCGGCCCAAGGCTATTGAAAAAATACATACGTTCATGCTGTGCTGGGCGGTGTATTCGTCGCGGCTTTTTAGTTGCGTCATTAGCATCAAGGCATCCGGGGAATTCAACACGCTATCCACGCACTGATGCACCGATTGCTTGGCAGCCAGCACATTGATCGGCCGACCATAGCGCACGTCTTCCATAAAGCTTTTAACCAAGTGACTAGTCTTGGTATAGACCTTCTCGGCTTTCTTGATTTCCTGATTAAAAGCTGAGCGACGCGGCGGCGGCTGGACTTTGTCCAGATAATCTTTGCTATAGCCGCTGCTGCGGGCTACGTATTGAGGTACGACAGTTTGCTTGGCGACATCGATAAAAACAAAATCGCATTGTTTTTGTACCGCATCAATGTCGGTCTGACTTTTTAACTCAAAACCCTGAAACCAAAAACTGGTTTCCAGCCACGGCCTGTCCAGCTTGGAGACGTACATGCCTATTTTCAGATCTTTAACATCGACCTGCACCAATTCGACGGAATCGATTACCAGATTGTTGATTTTGCCTGTCATAAGAATCTCAAACCAGCGTTGACTATAGGCATAGACCAGCTGGCTTGAGGCTTATTGCATCGGGCTACTCGCCGGCAATTGCCATCCTTTCCAACAAAATCGAGCCCACCCTTACATTGCCGCGCATATCTACATCGTTGCCGATGGCGACCATATTGCGCAGCATGTGTTTTAGATTTCCGGCGATGGTAATTTCCTGCACCGGATACTGAATTACACCGTTTTCCACCCAAAAACCCGAAGCACCCCGCGAGTAATCGCCGGTAACGCGATTAACGCCTTGGCCCATCAACTCGGTAACCAACAAGCCGGTATCCAGCAACTTCAGCATGCCGACAAAGTCGTTGTCGCCAGATTCGACGGTCAAATTGTGCACACCGCCGGCATTGCCAGTGGTTTGCATACCCAGCTTGCGCGCTGAATAGGTACTGAGTACGTATGACCTTAAAATCCCCTCGCTGACAATGTCTCTGGCCTGCGTCGCCACACCTTCGGCATCATAGCTGCCACTGCCCAGCGCACCTTTCAAAAACGGCTGTTCGTGAATACGCACAAATTCCGGCAGAATTTGGGTATCCAGACTATCTAATAAAAACGAAGATTTGCGATACAAACTACCACCGCTGATGGCACCTATCATCGCCCCAATCAATCCGGACGCCATTTCCGAAGCAAACAATACCGGGCACTGCCGGGTACTCAGGCTACGCGCATCAAGGCGCGCCAGGGTACGTTGCGCAGCTTTTTCACCCACCTGCCTGGCTAACTCCAAGCCTGCGGGGCTTCTGGCGACACTATACCAATAATCGCGCTGCATAGCATCTCCGCTGCCAGCCAATACCGAACAGCTTAAGGAATGCCGACTGGACTGGTAGCCTTGCAAAAAACCCAAGGAATTACCAAATACTCGCGTGCCTTGATGAGTGTTAATCGAAGCGCCTTCGGAATTGCTAATGGCTTTGTCGTAATTGCGCGCGGCATTTTCGCACTCGATTGCCAGCTCTATGGCTTGCTCGGCGTTGATGTCCCACGGATGATTCAAATCCAGGTCTGGAAATTCGGTGGCCAGCAAATTGGCATCAGGCAGACCGGCATATTCGTCGGCGCTGGTATAGCGGGCAATACTGCAAGCGGCTTTAACGGTTTCCTTTAAAGAATCGATGGAAATATCGTTGGTACTGGCCGAACCTTTTTTTTGTCCAAAATAAACGGTTACGCCTATGCCTTGGTCGCAGTGATACTCGACGGTTTCCACTTCCCCCAGTCGAGCAGACACCGACAGGCCATTATCGACGCTGAATGCAGCCTCGGCAGCACTGGCACCTTGATGCTTGGCTTCGTCCAACAACTGTTGGACGACATGTTTTAAGCGGTTGATTTCTTCCTGGTTTTGCACGGTAAGTCTCTTAAATTCGATTCAGGTGTGGGTCGAATCGCTTCGACCCTGCAAGGCATTAAACGCTGGTACCACCGACCGTCAAGCCGTCAATTTTTATGGTGGGCTGCCCTACGCCGACCGGCACGCTTTGCCCGTCTTTGCCGCAGGTACCAACGCCACTATCCAAGGCCATATCGTTGCCTACCATAGACACCTTGGTTAAGACGTCAGGGCCGTTGCCGATCAGCGTAGCGCCTTTAACCGGGCGGGTAATTTTGCCGTTTTCGATTAAATAGGCCTCGCTGGCGGAGAATACAAATTTACCGGAGGTAATATCCACCTGACCGCCGCCAAAATTACGGGCATACAGGCCTTTTTTCACCGAGCGGATAATTTCTTCCGGGTCGCTGGCACCAGGCAGCATGTAAGTGTTGGTCATGCGCGGCATCGGTAAATGCGCATACGACTCGCGACGACCATTGCCGGTAGGTCTCACGCCCATCAACCGCGCATTCAGCTTATCCTGCATATAGCCTTTCAGAATGCCTTTCTCGATCAATACCGTGTTTTCGGTAGGCGTACCTTCGTCGTCGATATTCAAAGACCCACGCCGACCCGGCAATGTGCCGTCATCCACCACAGTGCATAAGTCCGACGCTACGCGCTCGCCGACGCGCCCACTGAACGCGGAAGTGCCTTTGCGGTTGAAGTCACCTTCCAAACCGTGGCCGATAGCTTCGTGCAATAAAATACCCGGCCAGCCAGGTCCCAACACCACGATCATATTGCCGGCCGGTGCTTCCTGCGCCTGCAAATTGACTTGCGCCTGACGCACAGCTTCGCGGCCATATTCAAAAGCGCGGTCGTTTTCCAGAAAATAGCTGTAATCGCTGCGCCCGCCGCCGCCCATGCTACCCTGCTCGCGTCGGCCGTTTTCGACCATAATCACTGTCACATTCAATCGCACCAAGGGCCGCACATCGGCAACCAGCGAACCGTCCTGATTGGCGATAAGGATATTGTCGTAAGCGGCAATCAAGCTGACCATAACTTCTTCAACACGGCTATCAAGCTTGCGGGTTTCGCTGTCGATGCGTTTGAGTAAATCGATTTTTTCTTGGTCGTCCAAGGACTTCAACGGATTCAGCGGCTGATATAACTGCGGCCAGCTTTTGGCTGATTCAATTTTGCGCTGCGCATGCTGACCGTGCCTGACAATCGCTTTGACGTTATTGGCCGCTTCTAACAAGATCGGCAATTCAATCCGGTCGCTGTAAGCAAAGCCGGTTTTGTCGCCGCTGACCACTCGCACCCCGGCACCATGCTCGATGGAATGACTGCCTTCTTTGATAATGCCGCCTTCCAGCGACCAGGATTCAAAATGACTGGATTGAAAATAAATATCGGCAGCGTCAACAGGTACGCTGAGCAGCGCAGCCATCACCTGATCTATATCTTGCGTTTGCAGACCGTTGACGGCCAGGATGGATTGGGTAACTTGTTCTAGTAATGGCATAAGAGTGTTAAAAATAAACCGGTTTGATCAGGATTTGCTGACTGATCAAATCACGAAAAATGAGGCAATATAGGCCACGACCACTGCCGTCACCCCAATCGCCACTTTGTGCGGCATGGTGAGAGACAACCAATAAAGTTCAAATTCTGTTTTGCGCCGAACCCAGGCGTTGAGCATTAATTGTTTAAAAAACTCGTAAAGCCGAGGCATAAGCTTCCAAAGGCGAGACAAGCCAAACCACAAAATGGCCATCAAAATATAAAACGTCACCACCTGGCTACCGTGGCGATCAGATTCAAACAGATACTCGATAATCTCGCCGACATCCAGTATGTGAAACACCAGTTCGACAGCTTCTTCGATTCCCAGTTCCACATATTCAAAAACGGTATGCATCACCTCGAACATGAAATACATACATTCGCCGAGCAATTCCAGGGTTACATCGTACAAGACGATGGCCAGGGCTATAAAACCGACGAAGATCAGATCGAGATTTTTTCTTATCATTGTTAATTCCTTACCGCTGTCTCCGCTACCGATTCGGGCACTTGCCACTCCACTGTCCAACGCCCTTTGCCGCCGGTTAAACTTTGATTCAACCAGGGCAAAAAGGCTTGCGCCTGACTATCCAACTGCCAGGGCGGATTAATAAACAACACGCCAGAACCTGTCATGCCGCGCCCAGGACCATCTTCGGCAACGCAGTGCTCAATACGCAACTGCCGCGGAATACCTGTATCCACCCACTGGCGCATGAAATTTTCGGTAGCCGCCCGCTCGATCACCGGATACCAGACGGCGTAAACACCCGTGGCAAAATGCCGATAGGCGGTGGCCAGTGCCGCGATAATTTTCTTTTGTTCGTCTCTCATCTCGTAACTGGGGTCGATCAGAATCAGCCCACGTTTTTGAATCGGCGGCAATTTTTTGCTCAAAGTTTGCAAGCCATCTTCTTTTACGACGCTAACCTGGTTGTCGCCGGCAAACAATTGCTTCAGCGCTTCAAAGTCGCTGCTGTGTAACTCCGACAATAATAACCGATCTTGCGGTCTGACCAAGCGTTTGACCAATTGCGGCGAACCGGGGTAGCGCACCAATTGCCGACCGGTATTTTCGGCGCGCACCGCAGCCAGATAATCTTTTAATTCTTCCGGCAGCTGCTGACTATCCCAGATACGGGCTATGCCGTCCTGGTATTCGCCGGTTTTCTGGGAAAATTCGGATTTAAACGAATACTTGCCAGCACCGGCATGGGTATCTATGTATACAAAAGGCTTGTCCTTTGTTTTTAGGGCATTGATAGCCAGGGTAATCAAGCTGTGTTTCAGCACGTCGGCAAAATTGCCGGCATGAAAGCCGTGGCGATAACTAAGCATTCTGTTTATCCATTGTTTCCAGTCGATTGGCTCGCATACTTTAGCTAAATTTTGCTCTAAACATAAAAAACACTGCCCCCAGCAAACACAAGCCAGCCCATAAGTAATCAAGCTTTAACGGCTCTTTCAGGTAATACACCGAGAAGGGCACAAACACACTCAAGGCAATGATTTCCTGCATAATTTTAAGTTGGCCGACACTCAATTGACTGTAGCCGATGCGATTGGCGGGTACTTGCAACAAGTACTCAAATAAGGCAATCCCCCAACTCACCAAGGCTGCCAAAAACCAGGGCTTGTCATTTAATTCTTTCAGATGCGCATACCAGGCAAAGCTCATGAACACATTACTGCAAATCAACAGACTGATGCAGATCAGGATGGAACTCATGCAGAATCTACGGTCGATGTCGCAAGATAAGCCTGTTTATAGTCGTTGACGGCCTTAACCCGCAGTTTGTGGATGGCCGTACCAATCTCCGCACCTTGCAAGCCGCTTTGCAACACGGCAGAGGTATCGATTGCCGCCGCTTGGCTTGCCGCAGCCCTGATATAGTCAGCCTGCGGATACAGCCTGTCTTCAAAACCGGTACGGCCACGGGCGTCAGCTTCGCAAGCTAATAAAAAATCATCCAATGGGCTGTCTGGCTTAAATGCGCCAATGGCTTGCAGCATATCTGTCAAGGTATCGGCTCTTAACTCCAGCGCCCGATGACAATGGGTATGGTATTGCATCACCTGCACACATAAGCTTTTAAAACTTTTCGGCACCCGCAGCCTTTCGCACAAGCGATCCAGCGCCGGCAGGCCTTTTTTCTCGTGACCATGATGACTGGGCCAGTGGTGACTCGGCGTCAAGGCTTTACCCAAATCGTGCAGCAAGGCCGCCAAGCGCACTTCGGGCTTGTCAGACAGTCGCGCCGCCTGACTTAGCACCATCAAGACATGTACGCCGGTGTCGATTTCCGGATGGTATTTCTCCGGTTGCGGCACGCCGAATAGCGCATCTATCTCCGGAAACACCACTCGCAAGGCTCCGCAATCTCTAAGCACCTGAAAAAACGCCGCCGGTGTTCTTTCCAGCAAGGCTTTATGCAACTCTGCCCAGACGCGCTCGGCGACGAGATAGTCGGTCTCGCCCTGCGCCACCATGTCTTGCATCAAACATAAGGTTTCATCGGCCAAGCTGAAACCCAAATGCGCATACCGCGCAGCAAAACGCGCCACCCGCAAAATCCGCACCGGATCTTCCGAAAATGCCGGGGAAACATGCCGCAGGATGCGATTGTCCAAATCCTGCCGCCCATTAAACGGGTCGATCAGTTCATCATTATCCGCTATCGCCATGGCGTTAATCGTCAAGTCACGCCGCAACAAGTCCTGCTCCAGCGTTACATCCGGGTCGGCGTACACCGCAAAACCTTTGTAACCGGGAGCGGTTTTACGCTCTGTGCGTGCCAAGGCATATTCTTCGTGAGTAACGGGATGCAAAAACACCGGAAAATCCTTTCCAACCGGCCGGTAGCCAAGCGCCAACAACGCTTCCGCTGTTTCGCCAACCACTAGCCAGTCACGTTCCTTGACCGGATAATCCAGCAAACGATCACGCACTGCACCGCCGACCAGATACGTTTTCATGCCTTTGCAACTCGCCTATCGTCAGATTAAAGGACACAGTATAAATGACTCGCTATTATAGTGCTTTGCTTATTCCCCACCCTTACTGGACCATGACGGAAATTTTCTTAGCCAGCCTGCTCCTGGGCATTGTGGCCGGTATCGCGGCGGGTTTGTTCGGCATCGGCGGCGGCGCCTTGATCGTACCCGCGCTAAACTGGTTGTTCCTGGCAAGCCAATTTCAACCAGAACAAATCATGCTGATCGCGGTGGCGACATCGTTAGCGACGGCGGTGTTTACCTCGATAGCCTCGGTACGCGCGCATCACAAGCTAGGTAATATCACCTGGCAACGGACAAAACATTTAGCCCCCAGCATGTTGCTGGGGGCTGGCGGTGGCGCAGTGCTGGCGGAATATATCAGTGCCGACTTGCTGCGCTGGTTTTTTGTTAGCTATTTGCTGTACACCAGCCTGCAAATGGCGCTACCAAAATCGACAAAAATCGCGACTCATAAGACCAGGCATTTTTTCGACTATCCAATGGGTTTATTGATAGGCGTACTGTCGGCCATTCTGGGCATAGGTGGTGGCACCATGACCGTACCCTACCTGGTACACAATGGCCTGATCATGAAAAATGCTGTCGCCACCTCCAGTGCCTGTGCCATCCCGATTGCGCTGTCAGCCGCCGTCAGCTACGCCGTGCTGGGCTGGCAGCATAGCGAATTGCCAGTCGGCAGCCTGGGTTATATCTATCTGCCAGCCTTCGCCGGCATTGTATTGACCAGCGTTTTTACCGCAACTTTGGGTGCAAAATTGGCCCATCGTCTGCCCGCGCAACGCCTGAAACGCTATTTTGCAATAGTGCTGCTGTTGATTGCGATAAAAATGGCTTGGTAAGGCGGGGAACTTAAGCGCCGAGGCCTTGCTCCAAGCTATGCTCGTCTAGCCTTGATTGCTCTGTTGCGCAAAGAAAAACTTCATCGTATACTTCGGCGCAGCTTTCTTGATCAAGCTAGCGAACAACAACAAAACCTCTGGAGGGTATTACAAATGAAATGGGAAACACCAGCTTATAACGACATGCGTTTCGGTTTTGAAGTAACTATGTACATCTACAACCGTTAATTCATACGGTTGTGAGTAAAAAGGGGCTTAATGGCCCCTTTTTTTTGCCTGTCTATTTTTAATACCGTATGATTTGGCGCTCGTTTACCAACCCCTCAGACAAACATGAAGATTAGAGTCCTCGGTGCCGGTGCTGGCGGTGGCTTTCCACAATGGAACTGCAACTGCGACAACTGCCGTCGTTTACGTAACGGCGAGTTTAACGGCAAAGCCCGCACCCAATCGTCGATAGCGATCAGCACCGACAACCGCAACTGGCTATTGTTTAACACCTCGCCGGACATTCGCGCGCAATTAGAAGCCTTTCCGGCAATTCAGCCCAAACAAGGCATTCGCGATACCGGCATCAAAGCGGTTTTATTGATCGACAGTCAGATCGACCACACCACCGGCATGCTGATGCTGCGCGAAGGCAAGCCTTTGGAAGTGTATTGCACCGAAATGGTCAAGCAGGATTTGACCAGCGGCTTTCCGTTGTTCAACATGCTGAAAGACTATTGCACCGTCAATCA